>NZ_JAGQBV010000001.1:0-131106 GCF_024345815.1 Cyanobium sp. HWJ4-Hawea
CTCCAGCTGGCCCCAGGCGAATTTCTGTTTGTGTCGATCAAGGTGGCTGGCTACGCGGGGCTGACGATTGCCCTGCCCTACGTGCTCTACGAAGTGCTGGCCTTTGTCCTGCCGGGGCTGACCAGTCGGGAGCGGCGCCTGGTGGCGCCAGCAGTGGCCGGCTCAGCCCTGCTATTTGCGGCAGGCCTGGCCTTTGCCTGGTGGGCCCTTGTGCCCGCGGCCCTGGCCTTTTTGGTCGAGTACGGGGCCGATGTGGTGGAGCCCAGTTGGTCAATTGAGCGCTATCTGGATTTTGTGCTGCTGCTGATGGTGGCCACCGCCCTGGCCTTTCAGTTGCCGGTGTTGCAGCTTTTGCTTGGGGCCCTGGGCCTGATCAAGGCGCGGGCGATGCTGGCGGCCTGGCGCTGGGTGGTGGTGGTGGCAGCCATTGCCGGAGCCGTACTGACCCCCTCGACCGATCCAGTCACAATGCTGCTGCTCTCGGGGGCAATCACGGCCCTCTTCCTGATCGGGGTGGGCCTCGTGGCGATGGCCGAGAGGTTCAAATCAAGCGCCAGCAGCTAAATCACAAATTCGCTGGCCCGCCCCGGGTCAATTTCCAGGGGCAGGTTCATGGCGCGACCCAATCGCGGCTTGTCTGAAGTGGTGCAGAGCCAATGGCGCACCTGGTCGGCCACCCCCAGGCCATTGAGCAGACCCACCAGCTCCTCGAGCTTGGCCAGGTAGGCCGCCTCGGCCATCGGAAACGACTGCTGCTCGAGGTAGGCCCACATCACCTGGAAGTAGAAGCGCCCCCGGCGCTGCACCAGCTGGAGGTCGTAGCTGCGCTGCCAGCGCTGGCGCAGAACTGCGAGCAGCTCAGCCACCGAAAGGGGGCTTTCGGACCGCTCTTGCGAACCCTCAAAGGGGATGGCTGGGCCAAATGGGGGCAAGGGGCTAGGGGCAATCGCCCGGCAATTGCACAACAGCATGTTTCAGCCATCAGCCCAACAGCTGTTTCAGCCACCGGGGCCGCTGGGGCAAGGTTCATAATGGATACCACGTTGCTGTGGCCCCCAAGCCGCCCCGTATGACCCAGATGCCAGCGAGCGCTTCGAACGGTGATGTGCCCGGAATGGGTCGTCGCCAGTTCATGAACCTGCTGACCTTCGGGTCGGTCACTGGCGTTGCCCTTGGGGCGCTCTACCCAGTGGTCAACTACTTCATCCCCCCCAAGGCTGCCGGGGGTGGCGGTGGCACCACCGCCAAGGACGAACTCGGCAACAGCGTTACGGCCACCGGTTGGCTGAGCACCCACAAGGAGGGCGACCGCAATCTGGTGCAGGGCCTCAAGGGTGATCCCACCTACCTGATCGTGGAAGGCTCCGATGCCATCGGCAGCTACGGGATCAACGCCATCTGCACACACCTGGGCTGCGTGGTGCCCTGGAACAGTGGGGCCAACAAGTTCATGTGCCCCTGCCATGGATCCCAATACGACGCCACCGGCAAGGTGGTGAGGGGGCCTGCTCCTCTCTCCCTGGCCCTGGCCCATGTCTCGGTTGAGAACGACAACGTCTTTTTGAGCCAGTGGACCGAAACCGACTTCCGGAACGGTGACAAGCCCTGGTGGGCCTGATCCCTAGCCAATCCCCATCCGCCCGCCTGACCACCGTGATACGTCGCAACCTCTCTTTCCTGCTCGGATCCCTGCTCGGCTTCGCCGTGCTCCTGACCGGCGCCACCCCCAGCTGGGCATACCCCTTCTGGGCCCAGCAGAACTACGACAGCCCCAGGGAAGCCACCGGCAAACTGGTCTGCGCCAACTGCCACCTGGCCAAGAAAGCCACCCATGTGGAAGTTCCCCAGGCCGTCTTCCCCGATACGGTCTTCAAGGCTGTGGTGGAGATCCCCTATGACACCTCCGTCCAGCAGGTCTCCGGTGATGGCAGCCTCGCCGGCCTAAACGTTGGTGCAGTGGTGATGCTGCCCGACGGATTCACCCTTGCTCCCCAGGACCGCCTTAGCGACGAGCTGAAGGAAGAAACCGCTGGGGTTTATTACACCCAATACTCCGACGACCAGCCCAACATCCTGCTGGTGGGCCCCCTGCCTGGGGACCAGCACCAGGAAATTGTCTTCCCGATCCTCTCTCCCGATCCCTCCACCAACAGCGCCATCAGCTTTGGTAAGTACCAACTGCACGTAGGCGGTAACCGGGGCCGGGGCCAGGTGTATCCCACCGGCGAGAAGTCCAACAACGGCGTCTTCACCGCCACTGCTGCCGGCAAGGTTTCGGCCATCACCGCTGGCGACAACGGTGCATCGGTTGTCGAGATAACTGCCGATGACGGCAGCAAGGCAAGCGAAACAGTCCCCGCTGGCCCCTCCATCACCGTCGCCATCGGCGATGTGGTGGCGGCAGGAGCTCCCCTAACCAACGATCCGAACGTGGGTGGCTTCGGCCAACTAGATGCCGAGATCGTCCTGCAAAACCCCGTGCGCATCTACGGCCTACTGGCCTTCTTCGCCGCGATTGCCCTGGCCCAAATCATGCTGGTGCTCAAGAAACGCCAGGTGGAGAAAGTTCAAGCCGCTGAGGGCATTTGATCCCAGCCCTGGCTTTTACTTCCCCGGGGCCCCTGGTTTTCCAGCTGGGCCCATTTTCCTTGCGCTGGTATGGCCTGCTAATTGCCCTGGCGGTGCTGGTGGGATTGGCAGTAGCTAGCCGCCTGGCGAAGCAGAGATCAATTGATCCCGCCCAAATTGCCGACCTATTGCCCCTACTGGTGTTGGGGGCTGTTTTAGGGGCAAGGATCTACTACGTGCTGCTGGAGTGGCGGCTCTATAGCGGCGACTGGCTTTCTGCCCTGGCCATTTGGCGCGGGGGCATTGCCATCCACGGTGCCCTGATCGGCGGCAGCTTGGCCACGGTCCTGTTTTGTCGCTGGCGCAAGTTGCCCTTTTGGTCTTTGCTGGATGTCTTACTGCCGGCGGTGGTGTTGGGCCAGGCAATTGGCCGCTGGGGAAATTTCTTCAATTCAGAGGCGTTTGGTCTGCCCACAAACCTGCCCTGGAAGCTGACCATCGCCCCAGCCATTGCCCGCAATGCTGGCTTCTGGAATAACAGCACCTTCCACCCCACCTTCCTCTACGAATCAATCTGGAATATCGGCGTTTTCCTGCTGCTCCTCCAACTATTTCGCCTGGCAAAAAAGGACCGGATTCAATTGCCGGCTGGGGCGGTGAGCTGCGTTTATTTGATTGCCTACAGCGCCGGCCGGGTCTGGATTGAGGGATTGCGCATCGATCCCCTTTGCCTTTTTTCCACCCCCCCCTTCTGCGCCGGTGGGGTGAGGATGGCCCAACTGGTGAGCCTGGCCTTGATCGCCCTGGGCAGCCTGGGGCTCTGGCGGCTCTATGGCCAGAAGAGGCCCTTACCCGATCCCAGTGGAGTAACGAATTGAGCTCTTCCAAGGTATGGATTGTGGGCGCCGGCCCTGGCGCACCCGACCTACTCACCCTGCGGGCAGCGGCCGCCATCGCCCAAGCCGATGTATTGGTCTGGACCGACTCCCTGGTGAATCCCCAAATTGCCGCCATGGCCCCGGCAGGTTGCGAGCAAATCCGAACCAGCACCCTCACCCTGGAAGAGGTGATGGCCGCCGTGCTGGAGCGGGCAGCCGCCGGCAAAAACGTGGTGCGCCTGCACGACGGTGATCCCTGCCTATACGGCGCCATGGCCGAGCAAATTTGCCGTCTTGCCGATGCCGATATCGGCGTTGAGGTGGTGCCAGGCATCAGCGCCTATCAGGCAACCGCCGCATCCCTGCAGAGCGAACTAACCATCCCGGGGCTGGTCCAAACGATCGTGCTCAGCCGGGCGGGGGGCCGCACCGGCGTACCGGAAAGCGAATCCCTGGCCAGGTTGGCGGCCCTGCGCGCTTCCCTCTGCCTCTACCTAAGCGCCCGCCATGTGGAGGAGGTGCAGGCCGAACTGCTGCGCCACTATCCCGCCGAAACGCCCGTAGCAATCGGCTATCGGGTGAGCTGGCCCGACCAATGGCTCACGGTGGTGCCCCTAGCTGAGATGGCCCGGGTCAGCCAGGAACGCCAACTAATCCGCACCACGCTCTACGTGGTTAGTCCCGCCCTTAATCCCCCTGGGGAAGCCCGCTCCAAGCTCTACTCCGCCAGCCACAACCACCTGTTTCGAGGCGGGGCCTAGGTCCCGTAGAGCTCCCGGGCCAGGGCCTGCTGGTCGAAGGAGCAGCCCAAACGCTCCGCAATCGCCTCCACATCGGTAGCCGCATTGCCCAGGCAACAGGTGCCACCCGGCGAGGGGGTCACATTGAAGACCAGCCCCGGCAGGGGGCGAATGCTGGCTTCGCCCAACATCAATTGGCGGCTGGTCTTGTTGATCAGCTGGGGGCGCACCCCTCCGTAGCCCTCCGCAAAGCTGAGGTCAGCAAGGGCCATGCCAGGCACGATTTTGCGGGCATCGGCCAGGAACAAAAAGCGCCTTAGCCAGGGAACTTCAAACAGCAGATTTTTAAAGATGTAGTTGCGGATATCGGCAATGCGAAAAAGCTGCCAAAAAACGCTAAAAACCGCCCAATCCAGGCGCAGCACCTTTAAAAATTCCCAGAAGGAGGCCGCCTTGTAGCGCTCGAGCTGGGGGAGCAAAAGGGCCGTGGGCCCAAAGCGGGTCTTGCCGGGTGCCCGCACATCTGGGTCACCATGGATGGCGGCAAAGGGCAGCTTGTCGTTTTGAACGGTGTAAACCTTGCCCTTGAGGAGGTCGGGGGTGAAGTAAAAACTGCCCGCCACCGGCAGGCAGGAATACTCCAGGCCGTAGCCCATCTGCTGGGCCATCAACAGGCTGTGGGCGCCGGCATTGACCACCACATGGCGGGCAAAAAGTTGGCGGGATGCCCCCCCCTTGGTGGGTCGAATCTGGACCCGGAAGCCATCGCCCTCCTGCTCAATTAGCTCCACCTTCGTGCCCATTTGAATGCGGAGCTGGCGATCGGCTCCCCCCTCCACCGATTTGCCCCCCTCCACCGATTGGGACACGGCCGCCTGGGCCTGCTCGACAAAGGATTCCGAAAGGGCTTCGTAATCCACGGCGGTGTAGGTACGTCGAATCCCAATGGCCAACAGGGGCTCGGGCCGCAGGGCCCCATTCACCAGGGCAACCTGGGGCTCCCATTCGGCAATTTCCCCCTTCTCCAGCAGCTCCATGGCTGGGAAGTGGGGGGAAAAGTGGTTGAAGCGCTCCCGCAGGAAGCCGCATTCCTGCTCGCCCACACCGAGCACCATCTTGGGGGTGCGAAACACGCAGCGATTCCGGATCTCGGGTTCGAGCAGATCGGCGTAGTGCACGATCATTTCGGCGGTGCGCTTAACCCGCAGGGCCTTTTCCAGGGTGTAGTTGGTCTCGATGTCGCCGCAGTGGATCGTCTGGCTGTTGTTAGTGGCCTTGGAATTCACCTGGGCCAGTTGGTCGTAGCGCTCCACCAGGGCAATGCGGCCCAGGTCGGTGTAGCGGGCCAGCTCAAACAACAGGGCCGTGCCGCAAACCCCACCCCCCACAATCAACACATCAACCTGGTCCCCATCCGCCAGGGAGGGGGCCGGGGCAGGGGCAGGGGCTGCGACGCTCAAATCAATCCGAGAATCTGACCCCATGGTCGCCGATCGGGGGCAGGGGGGTGGTGCCTTAAGCTGCCTAGGCAAGGGCGATTAGCACAGCGGTAGCGCACTTCCTTCACACGGAAGGGGTCACTGGTTCGAGTCCAGTATCGCCCATTTTTGACAATCCCTGCTGCCACAAGCCTGCTCAAGGCCTGGGCAACTGCTCCCCCATGGGGCACAATTGGCCTCGATAAATTCCAGCGAAACCCTCGCTTCCCTTAGAAATTTCCCCTGTGGATAGCCCAGTAATCCCTGTGCTTCAAGCCCTTGGCCAGCGGCTGAGCCAAGCCCGGGAAGCCCGGGGCCTCAGCCAGGCAGCCCTGGCATCGCAGCTGAACATGGGGGTGGAGCAACTTGGGGCCCTGGAAGCCGGTGATCTGGAGCATCTTCCGGAAGCTGTTTTTGTGATCGCCCAGGCCCGCCGGCTGGCCAGTCGCCTAGAAATTTCTATTGACGAGGAAGTAACTTCCCTGCGCCAATTTACTGAATTTAGCGCTCCAAAAATCAACCTCAACCAACTCAAATTCCAAGCGCGGGGCATCGAACAGGAGGAGCCCCCAACCAGCCCAGCCGAACCTGGCCCCAAAGCAAAAAGCCAAACCAAATCCAGTGGGAGCCTTTGGCCTGGCCTTCGAACCATCGCCAGCCTGGCCCTGATCGCAGGGCTGGCAACCGGTGGCACCTTGCTTTGGCAGCAATGGCAAACCCAACAACAATTGCTGCGCCAGCAGGCCATTGCCCGGGAAGCGTCGCTTAAAAAAGCCCGGCTCGAGCAAGCCAAGCGGGCAGCCGCCCTGGCCATCGAGACCAGCCAAGCCAAGCAACTGGTGTTGATCAGCAATGAGGGCAGCTGGCTGGAGGTGAAAACCACCACGGGCAAGCGGCTGTTTAGGGGGGCCTTCCAGGGCCGGCGAGCTTTTCCCCTGGCCGCAGGAATTCGGGTGCTGGCCGGCCGGCCGGATTTGGTGCTGGTTCAGCGGGGCAACGGCCCGGCCAAGCCCCTTGGCACGGTCAAACAAATCCGGTGGCAAACCTTTGCCCCAACCCAGGCCAAGCTTCAGGCCACTCCAGCTAAGCCCCCAACACCCTGAGTTCCAGGCCACAGGCCTCCTGGACCACGGCGTGGCAAGAGAGCAGGCTCCAGCACTCCAGGCTTAGGTCGCCCTGGGGATCTGCGGCCAACTCTGCGCTTTCCTCCAGGGAAATGGTGAAGCCAGTGGGTGGCTCCTTGGGGCCCGCATCCCTATCCGCAGCAACGGTTATCCGCTCAATTACCGCTGCGGGACGCCTGTCTAGGGCAGCGGCCAAACGGAGCAGCAGTCCCATCGCCGCCACGCAGCGACGTTGATCCCGGCCCTCAATCACCAGCCAAGACTCATGGCGCTTTTTGGGCAGGCCCCGGCGGTGGTATCGGGCGATGGCCGCCACCATCAAATGCTCCATCTCGCTGTAGCCCAAAAGCTCCCCATGGCGGATCAAGTACCAGGTGTGTTTGTGATAAGCGGCGATGTTGATGCTCTTGCCACAGGTGTGCAGTTGGGCCGCAGCCCAAAGCAGCTGGCGGCCTTCACCGCCGTCCTCGTGGAGGAGACCCCGGGTTTGGTCGTAGAGGCTGAGGGCAAAGGCGGCCACCCGGTCGGCCCGGCTGCGATCCACCCCAAAACTTTGGGCCAGGTGGATCACCGTGCGCTCGCGAATGGTGCTCTGGAAGGAAAAGCGATCCCCCAGCAGCTGATTGCGCAGCATCCAATCCACAATCAACCCCTCGCGCAGGGCCCGATCACAAACCACCAACTCCTGCACCTGCAGCATCTCCATGGCGGTTTGGAGGATCAGGGCCCCTGGCACGATGATTTCGGCCCGCCGATCGTTGATGGCGGTCAGGGCCTTGCGTTGCTCCGGGCCCATCTGCAGCAACCTGGCAAGTAACTGGTCGATGCGGGCCTTGTCGAGCCGGTAGCCCTGGAGTTTCAGGGGGGGCCTCTCCTCCTCAGCCGCCGCCAGGGCCGCCAGGGCCATCGCCGTGCCACTGGTGGCCACCATCTTGGGCCGCTCCCCAGGCTTAATGGCGGCGCGGGCCTGGGCCACGGCCGGATCCAGGGACCCTTGGATGTAGGCCTTCAAAAAAGACTGCTGGGCAGGGGGCAGGGGATCCTGGCGGCAGAACTCCCTCTGCAGCCGAACCGCACCGATGCGGGTGCTGGTCAGAACCCTGGCATCGCCGCCGTCGGCCAAGACCAATTCCGTGGAACCGCCGCCGATATCAAGAATCAGGTGGGGCTGATCCCCCAGGGTCATGCCGGAAAGCACCCCGAGATAGATCAGGCGCGCCTCCTCCGGACCGCTGACCAGATCCACATCCAGGTCGAGCTTTTCCTGGAGGGCCACTAGGAAATCACGGCCATTGGGGGCTTCGCGCACCGCACTGGTGGCGGCCGTGACGATCTGCTCCACCCCATGGCTGAGGGCCAGGTCGCGGTCGTGGCGCAGGGTGCGGAAGGCCCGCTCAATTGCATCGGCGCTCAATTCGCCGCTCACGGGATCCCGCTCCCCCAGGCGGGTGGTGGCCTTCTCCGCCAGCACCACGGAAAAGCTGCGCAGCTCCAGGTCGACCTCAGCCACCAACAGGTGAATCGAGTTGGTGCCGATATCAATGGCCGCGACGCGCCGCCGACCTGGCCATGGCTTGGATAGGTCCTGAACCATGGGGACGTGGCAAACCACGGGCCGGGTCAGTTTGCCACCTGTGGAACCCTCAACCAGCTGATTTCCATCCCCCAGCAGATTTAAGGTGCGCTCCAATGGCTGTCTCCCCCTTCTCCGCCCGACTGAAGGCCTGTCTTGAGCTGCTGCGCTGGCATAAGCCCAGTGGGCGGCTGATTTTGTTGATTCCTGCCGGTTGGAGCCTCTGGCTCACCCCAAACGCGCCACCGTCCGCGGGGCTGGTGCTGTTGATGGTGCTGGGGGGCTTGGCCGTTAGTGGGGCCGGCTGCATCGCCAACGATCTCTGGGATCGAGGCATTGACCCCCTGGTGGAGCGCACCAAGGGGCGCCCCCTGGCCGATGGTCGTCTTAAAAGCTCCGAGGCGGCAGGCCTACTGGTGATAGCCCTGGCCCTGGCCCTACTGGTGGTGCTGCTGCTGCCGTCCCAGCACCGCTGGCCCTGCCTTTGGCTGGCGGTGGCCAGCCTGCCGCCGGTATTGCTTTACCCATCGGCAAAACGCTGGTTCCCCTACCCCCAGGCCGTGCTGGCCCTTTGCTGGGGCTTTGCGGTGCTGATCCCTTGGGCGGCCGCCACCGGCTCGATTACAAGCTCAATCGGCGGCTCGATCACAGGCAGCTGGGTGTTGGCGCTCACCTGGCTAGCCACAGCCCTATGGACCTTTGGCTTTGACACCGTCTATGCAATGGCCGACCGGCAGGACGACCATCGCCTGGGGGTGCGCAGCAGTGCCTTGAGCCTGGGGGGCCGGGCGCCCGGGGCCGTGGCCGCCTGCTACCTGCTTGCCTGCCTGGGCCTCGCCCTTGCCGCCTGGCTTGCCGGCGTGGGTTGGCCGTTCTGGCCCCTGTGGCTGCTGGCCACTGGGGCGATGCAAAAAGAGGCCTGGGCCCTGCGGCCAGCAGAGCTGCCGAGGAGCATTTACGGCCAGCATTTCAGCCGCCAGGTGCAACTCGGCGGGCTACTGCTGCTAGCCCTGGTTGTAGGGAGGGCCTGATGCAAAACCTTGCCCTGCCAAAGCCCCTGCAGGCCGGCGATCGGGTCGACCTGGTGGCTGCCAGCTCCTGCCTGGAGGGGCAAGGGGCCATCGAGCGTCTCGAGGCCGGCATTGCCATCTTGGAAAGCTGGGGGCTCCTGGTAGAGCGCCGGCCCCTGCGGAGCTGGGGATACCTGGCGGGCCGCGATGACGAGCGCGCCAGCGACCTAAAAATTCCCTCTGCAAATGGGGCATCCCTGCTTGCCTGCATCCGGGGCGGCTGGGGTTCGGCCAGGCTGCTGGAGCAGCCCCTGGACCTTCCCCAAGCCTGGCTACTGGGCTTTTCGGATGTCACCTCCCTGCTCTGGGCCCAACTGGCCCAACAAGGCCGGGGCGCAATCCATGGCCCCCTGCTCACCACCCTGGCCGCGGAGCCAAGCTGGAGCCAGGAGCGGCTACGCCGCCTGCTCTTCGGTGAACCGCTCGAGGATCTGCAGGGGCAGGGCTGGCGGGGCGGCTGCGCCGCAGGCCCCCTCCTGGTGGCAAACCTGACGGTGGCCACCCACCTGCTTGGCACCGCCCACCTCCCCGAACTAAGGGGCGCAATCCTGGTGCTGGAGGACGTGGGCGAGGCCCCCTATCGGATCGATCGAATGCTGACCCACTGGCGCCTTACGGGAGCCCTGCAGCAATTGGCCGGCATGGGCCTGGGCAGCTTTAGGGGCTGCGACGGGGAGGGAGATAGCGACGGTGCCGCCGTCTCCAGCTTCAGCCTGGAGGAGGTGTTGCGAGAACGCACCGCAGACCTGGCAATCCCAGTGGTGGCGGGCTTAAAGGTGGGCCATGGCGATGCCAACGCAGCCCTACCCCTGGGGGTACGGGCGGTTTTAGATGGCGACAGGGGCCTGCTGCAGCTGCCTGATTTTCAGCAGCACCCCTGAACCTCAGGGGCGCTCTGCCAACACGGCTTCGGCAATGGTCAGATCGAAGGGAGTGGTGAGTTTGATGTTGGAAGGGGGTGCCTCCAACACCTGCACCGGCAGGCCCAGGCGTTCAAATAGGGCCGCATCGTCGGTGACACTCCAGCCCTGGGCCGTGGCGGTGGCATGGGCCTGGCGCAGTTCCTGCACCGGAAACCCCTGGGGCGTCTGGGCCGCCCAGAGCTGGCTGCGATCGGGGGTGGCCGTGATCGCGCCCGCCCCATCCACCTGCTTGATCGTGTCGGTGACGGGCGTAGCCGCAATCACCGAGAGGCCCTGCTGCACGGCCGCAGCGCAACGGGCCAGCAGCTCCGGATCCACCAGGCAGCGGGCCCCATCGTGGATAAGCACCCCCCCAGCTTCTGCGGGCAGGGCAGCCAAACCCCTGCTCACCGATTCCTGGCGGGTTGCACCGCCGACAATCCAGCGCACCGGTATGGCCGGCTCGGCCAGCGCCAAGATCGCCGTGATTTCAGCGGCATCGGCCGGTTGACCCACCAGGCCGATCCAACTAATCGCTGCGCAGGCCAGGGCCGCATCCAGGGTCCAGGCCAGCACCGGTCGGCCCGCAACCGGCAGCAAAAGCTTGTTGCCGGCGGCCCCCATGCGGCGTCCACTCCCTGCGGCAACGATCAGCAAATGCACAAGCAACTCCGAGCTACGGGCTAAATCGAATGGCCTCCATACAATCAGGCCGCCGTGCCAATGCCACGACAATGCGTGCCCTGTTTCTAATTCCCGGGGGCAACGCCCAGCAACTGCAGGCCTTTGCCGCTGTTGCGGCCGTTGCCGAACAACTCAAGGCCCAGGTCCATGTGGTTTGTCAGGCGGCAAGCCTGGCCCTCTGGAAACTGCAGCCGGCGGTGGAAAAGGTCGTCGCCTTCCCGTTTGAAGAGGCCACCCTCGCCGACTGGGCCAACCTGCTGGGTACGGTGCGGGAGCCCGATTTTCAGCTCTGCGTTAACCGGGCCCAGGGCCGCCAGGTTGACTTGATGCTGTCGATGAGCCACATCCCCACCCGGGTGGCGCTCAAGGGTTTTTCGGCTACGGCCCAGGTCAAGCCCAGCGCCAACCCCTGGCCAAACCAGGACTGGGAGGCCTTCCTCAAGCCAGTGGGGGTGCATCTGGATGCCCAGAGCTATCGACTAGCCCTGCCCAAGGCCGAGCTCCAAGCGGCTGCCAAAGCCCTGCCAGCCGGGGATGGCCCCGCCCTGCTGCTGGCCCCCGCCGGAGATGGCCAGGATTGGCCCCTGGACCAATGGCAAGCCTTGCCCCAGCAGATCCGGGCCAAATTGGCGAACCTGCGGGTGCTCGAACCCACTGGCGCTGGCACCGGTGCCTTGCAGCGGGCCGCCCTGATAGCCAATGCGGATGTGGTGCTAGCCAGCGATCCAGCGGTGATCGAGTGGGCCCTGCTGCTCGGCCTACCCCTGGTCGCCCTGGGCCGGGCCGCCGAAACCCTGCCCCAACGGCCTGGGCTCCAGGCCCTGGGCCTGCCGGGCCAGCTCAAGGAGCTCGGGATCGCCGAGGTGATGGCGGCCCTGGGCTTGGGCTAGGGGCCAAATACGATCAGGCCATACCCCCAGGCCTGCGCCGAACCGCTTCGATGGGCACCTCCAACTCCCTTAACGGCCAAGTAGCCCTAGTAACCGGAGCCAGCCGCGGCATCGGCCGGGCCATTGCCATTGCCCTGGCCGCCGAGGGGGCCGAGGTGGTGGTCAACTACGCCAACTCGCCAGAGGCCGCCGATGCCGTGGTCGAGGCCATCGTTGGGGCCGGCGGCAAGGCCTGGAGTCACCGGGCCAATGTGGCCGACGAAGCCCAGGTGGAAGACCTGATCAAAACCTTGCTGGATCGGTCAGGCAGGCTCGATGTGTTGGTCAATAACGCCGGCATCACCCGAGACGGCCTGCTGATGCGCATGAAAACCGCGGACTGGCAGAGCGTGCTCGACCTTAATCTCACCGGCGTTTTCCTCTGCACCCGCGCCGTTAGCCGCTCGATGCTGAAGGCCCGTTCTGGCCGAATCATCAACATCACCTCCGTGGTGGCCTTGATGGGCAACCCTGGCCAGGCCAACTACAGCGCCAGCAAGGCCGGCCTAATCGGCTTCACCCGCAGTTGCGCTGCCGAGTTTTCCGGTCGTGGGGTAACCGTCAACGCCGTGGCACCGGGCTTCATCGACAGCGACATGACCGCTGAACTCGATCGGGAACCCATCCTCAAGGCAATCCCCTTGGGCCGGATGGGCACGCCGCAAGAGGTGGCGAGCGCGGTGCGCTTCCTGGCCGCCGATCCAGCCGCCGCCTACATGACTGGCCAGGTGCTCCAGGTCGATGGCGGGATGGTGATGCGCTGATCAGGGGATCGGATCTCAGCTCGGGGCGGATTCACCTTTCACCGCCGGTTGGGCCAGGTCATCGCGCAGCCGCCTGATCCGCTGAAGCAATTTCAACCGCCGGCTTCTAGCCGTGATCGTGAGGAAGAGCCTGAGGGGCAGATAGACCAGGGCCATCACCGCGCCCAAGCCCGCAATCAATACGAATACAAAGGCGTTGGCGCCCGAAACCGTTGCCAAGCCAGCGGTTTCATCCGCACTTTGGATGGCGGTTTCCAAGGCCGACTCGAAGGCTGTTTGGAGCATGTCATCCATTGCCAGACCCTACCTTGATTCGGCTATCACCACCGGCTAAAGGATGCCTGGCAGCAGCCATTTGTGGGAGCCTGGGGAGATAGATCAGACACGTTCGAATTCTTCATGGCCAAGTTGATCAGCTTCTCGGATGCCTCCCGCGCAGCCCTGGAGCGTGGCGTCAATGCCCTCGCCGACGCCGTGAAGGTCACCATTGGTCCGAAGGGCCGCAACGTGGTGCTGGAAAAAAAATTCGGCGCCCCTGAGATCGTCAATGACGGGGTGACGATCGCCAAGGAGATCGAGCTGGAGGATCCCTTTGAAAACCTCGGCGCCAAGTTGATCCAGCAGGTGGCCAGCCGCACCAAGGACAAGGCCGGGGACGGCACCACCACCGCCACCGTTTTGGCCCAGGCCCTGGTGCATGAGGGCATGAAAAACATTGCCGCCGGCGCCAACCCCGTGGGCGTGAAGCGGGGCATGGAAAAGGCCCTGGCCCAGGTGGTGGCTGGCATTGCTGAGCGCTCCCAGGCCGTGGCCGGCGACGCGATTCGCCAGGTGGCCTCGGTGAGCTCCGGCAACGATGAAGAAATTGGCCGGATGATCGCCGAGGCGATGGCCAAGGTGAGCGCCGACGGCGTAATCACTGTCGAGGAATCCAATTCCCTTGCCACTGAGCTGGAAATCACCGAGGGCATGGCCTTCGATCGGGGCTACAGCTCCCCCTATTTCGTGACGGACCAGGAGCGGCGCGAATGCATTTTTGACAACGCCCTACTGCTGTTAACCGATCGCAAGATCAGTTCTGTGGCTGATTTGGTGCCCGTTCTCGAAGCGGTCTCAAAGACCGGCAAACCATTACTGATCCTCTCGGAAGATGTGGAGGGCGAAGCCCTGGCCACCTTGGTGGTGAACAAGAACCGGGGTGTGTTGCAGGTTGCTGCTGTGCGGGCCCCAGGTTTTGGTGAGCGCCGCAAGGCCATGTTGGCCGACATCGCCATCCTCACCGGCGCCACCCTGGTCAGCGAAGACAAGGCGATGACCCTCGACAAAGTCGACCTAAACGACCTCGGCAAAGCCCGCCGGATCACGATCACCAAGGACAGCACCACCATCGTGGCCACCGGTGACCACCAGGCGGCCGTAGCTGATCGGGTGGCAGCGGTTCGCCGCGAACTCGACAACACAGATTCCGACTACGACCGCGAAAAGTTGCAGGAGCGGATCGCCAAAATGGCCGGCGGTGTGGCCGTGATCAAGGTCGGTGCCCCCACCGAAACGGAACTAAAAAACCGCAAACTGCGCATCGATGATGCCCTCAATGCCACCCGGGCGGCGGTGGAGGAGGGAATCATTGCCGGCGGTGGCTGCACCCTGCTGGAACTGGCGGCGGGCCTGGAAACCCTCAAATCCGAATGCCACGGCGATGAGCGCACTGGCGTGGAAATCCTGCAGAGTGCCCTCGCCGCTCCGGTGCGTCAAATTGCCGCCAATGCCGGTGCCGATGGCGCCGTGGTGGCCGCGGAAATCCAGCGCCTGGGCAAGGGCTTCAACGCCCTCACCGGCGCCTACGAAGACCTACTCGCCGCTGGCATCCTCGATGCGGCCAAGGTGGTGCGACTCGCCCTGCAGGATGCCGTTTCGATTGCCTCGCTGCTGATCACCACCGAAGCGGTGATCGCCGACAAGCCCGAACCCCCAGCCCCCGCCGGCGGTGACATGGGCGGCATGGGAGGTATGGGCGGAATGGGTGGCATGGGTGGCATGGGTGGCATGGGCATGCCCGGGATGATGTGATCCCCTAGGCAGCTAGGCAGCTTCCGCTAGCCGGGCCAGATAGGCCATTACCTGCAGGTCGACGCCGGTGATGGCCGTACCCACCACCACCGCATCTGCCCCCAGGCTGAGGGCTTGTTTTGCCTGGTCTGCTGAGGCGATGCCGCCTTCGCAGATCAAACCGACATCAGCCGGCAGCCGGGAACGCAGTTCACCGATCAAATCCCAGCCGGGTGGTTTCTGGCCAGCTGTGGCTTCGGTGTAGCCAAACAGGGTGGTACCCACCCACTGGCAACCCAGCTCTGCGGCCCGTAAACCATTGGCCACGCTATCTACATCAGCCATCACCACCGCCCCCAACTCCCGGGTGGCACGGCCCACCAGGGCGGCCAGAGCTTCGCCACCTGGACGGTCCCGGTCGGTGGCATCGATGGCAATCACATCCGCCCCAGCAGCCCAGACCGCCTGAATCTCTTGCCAGCTGGGCGTGATGTAGACAGAGCTTTGCGGGTAGGTCCGTTTCCAGAGGCCCACGATCAGGGCCTGGGGGCAGCGGCGCCGTACGGCCCCGATGTGCTCCGGGCTCTCCAACCGCACACCCGAAGCGCCATGGCGCAGGCTCGCCTCTGCCATGGCGGCAATCACGTGGGGATCGCGCATGGGCGAACCCTCGGGTGCCTGCACCGAAACAATCAATCCTTTGGGCTTCATTGCTTTTTTAGGTGAGCTTGGCTTGTTGCTGAGCTTGAAATATCAGCTGAGCTTGCGATCCAACAGGGGGCGAATCAAGAGGAAAAGCCCTGCCGACAAAATCGCTAGAACTGCCAAGCAGGTGCCGGCCGTTAGTGATCCATAGGGTGCTTCGAGCACCACCGCACCCAGGGAGAAATTTCCCGCATAGGCGGCCCGAATCGGTTCAATGGCAAAGGTGAGGGGGTTGAGCGAGGCGAGCCAGGCCAGCCAGCTGGGCATGAACGAAAGGGGCGCCAGGGCGGTGCTGGCAAACAGCAGGGGCAGGTTTGCCACAAAGATCACCGCAATCATTTCGATGTGGCCTGGCAGGGCAAAGGCCAAACCCAAACTCAAGGCCGTGAAGGTGAAAACCAGAAGCAGCAGGGTGACCACCACCAAAAGCAAACCGATCCCCCCGGGCCAGCCGTAGCCCAAAACAGCGGCGGTGCCCATGATTGCCAGGCTCTGCACCAGGCTTAGGGAAGTGATGTAGAGCACCGAAGCGAGCACGATCGAGCTGCGGGAGCGCAGGGGCGCCACCAGGAGCCGGTTCAGGAAACCAAACTCGCGATCGAACATCACTGGCAGGCCGGCGTTGAGGGCCCCGCTAAAGGCCGTAAACACAATCACCCCGGCCCCCAGGAAGCGGCCATAGCTACCCCCCCCAGGCAAAAGTCCCTGGGGCGCCTTGGCAAAGAGGGCACCAAAAAGTATCAACCAAATCAGGGGCTGCAAAACCCCGGCCACCAGAGTTGAGGGGCGGCGCTGGAGTTGGACAAACAGCCTTTTTGTCAGCGCCAAGGTTTCTTGGCTGATCTCCGCAAAGGCGGAGGGCTCGGCAACGGGAGCCGGAGCGCTGGCGGTAATGGGAGGAGTGGCGCTGGTCATCACATGCTCGCTTTGCGTTCGGCCTTGGGATCGCGAATCCCGGCGACGGCCAATTCCGCATCCATCAAGGTGCGGCCCGTGGCCTGAAGATAGACATCATCCAGACTCGGCCGACTCTGGGCCAGGGCAAAGATCGGCAAGTTGGCCGCTTCTAATTGGCGACGCAGTTGGTCAACCACGCTGTCGTGCTCAATCACCAGGTTTAGGGAGTAGCCCTGGGACTGGTTGACAACCACCTGGCGCACTCCGGAGCAGCCCTGCAGCAGCACCTGCACCTGGGCCGCCTCCCCAGCATCGCTGAATTCCCTCACCCGCAGGGTGAGGCGATCGCCACCGAGGGCCGCCTTAAGGGTCGCGGGCGCCCCCTCGGCAATCACCCGGCCCGCTTCGATAATCGCCAGGTGGTCGGCGAGGGCATCCACCTCCTCGAGGTAGTGGCTGCTCAAGACCACGGTGGTGCCGCCATCACGCAGCTGCCTAAGCACCTGCCAAATCGCCGCGCGACTCTCGATATCAAGGCCCACTGTGGGCTCATCCAGCACCAGCACCTTGGGGCTGTGCAGCAAGCCGGCCGCCAGGTCGAGGCGCCGGCGCATGCCGCCGGAATAGGTGCCGCAACGGCGATCAATCCAGTCGCCCATGGTCAAAAGCTCAATCAGCTCTGCCATGCGGCGATCGCGCTGGGCCGCGTTCAGGTGATAAAGGTCACCCTGGAGTTGCAGCAGTTCCCTACCGGTAAGGATCTTGTCGATCGCCACCTCCTGGGCCACATAGCCAAGCAAACGGCGCACGGCCCGGGGCTGGGCAAGGGCATCAATCCCTGCCACCCGAACCTGGCCGCTATCTGGGGCCAGCAGGGTGCAGAGGATCCGGATGGCGGTGGTTTTGCCCGCCCCATTCGGACCCAACAGGCCAAACAAACTGCCGGCTGGCACCTCAAGCGAAAGGCCATCTAGGGCCCGAACCTTCGCCCCCTTTGCGGCGGCGTAATGCCTGGTGAGCTGCTGCAGTTCAATCACCGGGCCACCCCCTCAAGCAGCATCTGATCTATGGCCATCTGGACGATCAAAACTGCTTCAGCCGCCCAATGTAGGAAGGCCCAACAGGGCCGTGGTGATGCCTTTCCAGCTGACTAGGGCCGCCTGGGGGGAATGGGCCATCAACAGCAGCAGGCAGATCCCAAAGAGGTAAAAGATCGACCACCGGAACATCGCCTTAGCCCTCTGGGGATCGGTTGGCTCCTGCCGCAGGCTGGCCGCAAGCTGAAGCAGGCGACCATTAAATGGAAGCACCAAAAGCCCGTAGAGAATTCCACCCCCGGGAACGGCCCAAATCCCCAGCAGGCTCAAAACCACGGTGGCGATCGAGTAATGCCAAATCGCCCGGGTCGTGACCACCACCCCTTTGACCACAGGCAACATCGGAATGCCCACGGAGCGGTAGTCCTCCTTGAGCAGGAGGGCTAAAGACCAAAAGTGGGCCGGAGTCCAAACCATGATTAGGGCAAACAGCCACCAACTGGCCCAACCCAGGTGGCCGGTGGCTGCGGCCGCCCCCACCAGGGGCGGGATTGCCCCGGCAACTCCCCCCACCACGATGTTTTGGCGGGTGCGGGGCTTAAGCAGGGCGGTGTAGAGCAGCACATAGCTGCAAAGGCCCAGCAGGGCAAGGCTGGCCGCCAGGGCATTTACGCCAAGCACCAGCACCACTACGGAGAGAACCGTCAGGGCGATGGCCAGGCCAAAGGCCTTCCTTTGGGCCAGGCGCCCCGAGGGCAGGGCCCGGCGACTGGTGCGCTGCATGCGCCCATCGAGGTCCTGTTCCCAGAGGCAATTGAGAACTCCTGCGGCGGCAGAGGCGAGGGCCCCGCCCAGGAGGGTGCAGAAAATTGTGCTGGCATCAAGCCAACCCTCCCCACTGACCGCCATACCCCCCAGGGTGCTGGCCAACAGCAGGGGGATTAGGCGCGGCTTAGCCACCTCAAGCCAGGCGGGCAGCTTGACCGAGGGGCGAATGGCCGGGGCAGGGCTTACCCCGGGAACTGCAGCGATGTTGGCGCTAACCATGGGCCCACTCCAAATTTGCTTGGGGCCGGCCATAGCTGCGGGCCAGGGCCGAGGCCAGCAGGGCCACCAACAGGGCAGCCACCAGCTGGTGGGCGATGGTGATCCCGGGCAGCATCAGCTGGTGGCGCAGCACGGCCACCCCCAAAGCCACCTGGGCGACAACCAGGGCTAGGGCGCCAAGGGCAAGACCCCTTCCCTGGCTCTGGTGGGCGGGCAGGAGCAGGGAGCTGAGGGCCAAGGTGGCAACAGCAGCAGCTGCAGGTGCGGCCCCCTGGCGATGGGCCAGCAACCACCGACAGCCGTCGCCACTGCTGAGGCACTGCTGGGCCGCCCACTGGCTAGCCATCGAGCCACCCAGCACGCATTGGCCCACCACTAATAAGAGCGAGCCAAAGGCCAGGGCCTGCCACCAGCGCGGTGCCGGGCCGGAACTGCTTTCCGTTTCGGCTCCAGCGAGGGCGAGGCGCTGGTATAGGCCGCTGACCAGGGCCACCAGCAACAGGGCCGTTGCCAGGTGGGCGGTGACCAAGGGAGCCGCCAGCAGCTGGCTGACCGTGAGGGCTCCAAGGGCCCCCTGGACCGCCACCAATAGGAGGGAGCCTGCGGCCACCCAGGGCAACCAGCGGGGTAAGGATTGGCGCCAGAGGGCACTGACTCCAGTCAGCACCAGCAGGGCAACACCCACCACAAAGGCATCCAGGCGGTGGAACCACTCCAGGAACACCTGGAGGTTCATCTGCTGACCCGGCAAAAAGCGGCCGTAGCAGAGGGGCCAATCGGGGCATGCCAACCCGGCTTCCATCACCCGGGTGGCTCCACCAATAACTACCAGGGCAACCAGGGCGACCACTAGGTGGGCGGCCATCAAGGCAAGGCGTTCCTGGAGCCTGAGATCGGGACGGGTGGACCCGACCATGGCAGTTACCTTCCAGAAGTTGGCGCCAGGCTAAGCAGATAAAACCAAATCATGGATGGGCATTTGCGCACAATTCACTGCTGATGAATGTTTAAGCAAAACAACAACTTCAGCCCTTGCAGATCACGAGTTCAGCTGGGCACAATCTGCCTATCTCCAGAATCGCCATTGAGGACGATCTAGAAGTCATGCTTGAAGGTCAAGCCCTACTGGATCGAGCCCGCTCCCTGAGCAATCGCCCGGAGGATCAAATTGCCCGGGGATGTGGATACGTAGGGCCCAGTGGAAGGGTGTTGAAAAAAAGTTTTTATCGCGCCCTGGTGGCGGCCAAGGGCTATGCCCTGCCGGCCAGCCATGGGGCCCAGGGGTTAGGCAAAGGGCGCCAGGCCGATTTCCACACCAGGGTTCACGGCAATGGCAACTTGATGATTGGCAATGCCTACACCCGCCGCATGGGCCTGGAGCCGGGCATGGAGTTCAAAATCGAACTGCACAAAGAAACCGGTGCTATTTGGTTGCTGCCCCTCGAAGAAGGCGAGGCCAATTAATCCTCGGGGTGAAAACTGGCGCTGAAGCTCAGCAGGTCAATGCCGCTGAACAGAAAGCTCACCCCCACCAGGATGCCCAGCACACTCAAGATGCCAGGCAGCGGCAGGCTCAAGATCAATGCGCCCAGGATCAGGGTGACCAGGCCATTGACCAGTCCCCAGCCCCAACCCTTTATTTCCCGATGGGTTAGGGAAACGACCGCAGCCACGCCCCCCTCCACCAGGAAGACAATGCCCACGGCCAGGGCCAGGGAGATCACCGGTATGGCGGCATCCTGCTGGCCCCCACTGAGCTGCTGAAACATCGAGACACCCGCCACCAAAAACACCGTTGAAACCACCAGGCGCCAAAAGGTGACCCAACGGCGCAGGGATTTGGCCCGCAGCAGGTTGTTAATCCAGCCGACAATTCCACCCACCAAAAAGGCCACCGCAATTACCGCCGTGGCCCAGAGCGAGGCCACCATCGGAAAAATCAGGGCAAGCACCCCCAACACCACCATCAAAACCCCCTCAAAAAGGGTGAAGGCCCTCAGGGTGTTGGCGTTGGGATTCCAGAAGCTGGAGGTCATGGTGGATTACTCGCTGGCGGATGCCAGCTGGGGTTGATCTGGCTGCAAATTAGGCAGTCCAGCCGTGTTCTGCCATCCAATGGGAATCCAGCTGGTTTGGCCCTGATCCGCTGGCAGCGCCTGCGTTCAGCAGCCTCTCGGTGTACTTGGCCAGGAGATCGGCCTCCAGGTTCACCCAGGAACCCGGACGCAACTGCTGGAGGGTGGTTGTCCCCCAGGTGTGGGGAATGACCGCGATCCAGAAACAACTGCCACCCGGCTCACAACCGGCCACGGTGAGGCTGATGCCGTCGACCGCCACACTGGCCTTCTCGCAGATGTAGCGGCCGTAGGCGGGGTCTTGCCACTGCAGCTCAAGGCGCCAGGCATTGGCCTCGGGGCGAATCGCCCGCACCTGCCCAAGGCCATCGACATGGCCGCTTACCAGGTGGCCCCCCAGCCGATCCGCCAGGCGCAGGGCCGGCTCCAAATTCACCCAATCCCCGGCTGCCGCCTTGGCGGCCAAGGTGGAGCGGCCAAGGGTTTCGGGGCTCACATCGGCCCGAAAGCCATCGACCAGGCATTCCGCCACGGTGAGGCACACCCCATCCACGGCCACGCTGTCGCCTAGGGCCAGGTTTTGGGGCATCCATGGCGTAACCCCAGCCAGGCTGGGATCCGCAGACCAGCGCAGGCGCACCCCCGAGGGGGCCTGCTCAATGCGGCCAGTGGCCTGGACCAACCCGGTAAACATCCGCTCCCGGTGTACAGCCACCACAGAGTAGGGATAGCCATAATCAAGGAAAGGGCAGCGCCAGACCATGGTCGAAATGCGCGTCGCCGGGATTGCACTTGATGCGGCAAGCCGCAGCCCGATCGTGCTGTTGCGGGATCCGGCCGGCCGCCGCCAGGTGCCGATCTGGATCGACCAGGCCCAGGCCCAAAACATCCTGGCCGGGCTGGGCGATGAAACTCCGCCCCGCCCCCTAAGCCACGACCTGATGGCCACCCTGCTCGAGGCGGGCGGGCTGCAACTGGATCGGGTAATCATCCATGCCATTGAGGAGAGCACCTTTCGGGCCGTGCTCAAGCTGAGCCCATGCCCCCCCGCCGAAGGCGAGTCCACCCAGCCCCTGGCCGAAGAGGAAAGCCTTGAAATTGATGCCAGGCCAAGCGATGCCATTGCCCTGGCCCTGCGCACCGGCAGCAGCATCTGGATGCTGGAGGAGGTGGTTGCCGATGCCTCGATTCCCGTCGATGCCGAGGCCGATGCCGAAGACCGAGAAGACTTTCGCCGTTTTCTCGACAGCACCTCCCCCGCCGATCTGGTGCGCCATCTGAGCAGGGCCCAGCCGGATGTAATTCCAGAGGATGGCCCCCCTGAGGAGAAACCAGGTGAAACAGGCGGGGATTAGGGCCCTGGAGGGGATCGGGGCAAAGCCCGGGCCGCTCAGGCAATTTGGGCCCGGTGCTGCCGTTTCAGCATTCACCTTGGGCACGATGCGGGCCCTGGGCAGTGCCGACCAGATGGGGGCCGTGCTGCGCGCCGCCCTTGATGCGGGCATTAACCACCTGGAAACGGCCCCCGCCTATGGGCCCGCCGAAAGCTTTCTTGGCGATGCCCTGGCCAAGCTGCGCAGGGAGCAGGCGGAGCCCCATGGCGGCTGGCTGATCACCAGCAAGGTGCTTCCTGGCTGTGATCTGGCCAGTGGCCAGCAGCAGTTGCGCGCCAGCCTGGGCCGGCTGGGGATTGGCCAACTGACCAACCTGGCGGTGCATGGCCTAAACCTGCCGGAGCACCTGGAATGGGCCCTAAATGGCGATGGTGCCCTGCTGCTGCGCTGGGCCCTGCAGGAGGGCCTGGTGTCGCAGGTGGGCTTTTCAAGCCACGGCTCCGCCGACTTAATTGGGGCGGCCCTGGCCAGTGGCAGCTTCCAGTTCTGCAGCCTGCATCTGCACCTATTCGACCAAAGCCGGCTGCCCCTTGCCCGCCAAGCCCTGGCCTCCGGCCTTGGGGTGATGGCGATTTCGCCAGCCGATAAGGGCGGCAGGCTGTTCGATCCACCCGCGGAGCTGCTGGCCGACTGCAGCCCCTTCCATCCCCTGGAATTGGCTTACCGCTTTTTGCTGGCGGAGGGCATCACCACCCTCACCCTGGGGGCGGCCCAGCCGAGCGATTTGGCCTGGGCTAGGGCCATCCAAAGCCCCGAAGGGTCCTGGCTGAGTGCCGACCAACTCGCAGCCCTGGGGCGCCTGACCGCCGCCGGCCGAGAGCGCCTAGGGGCGGAGCGCTGCGGCCAATGCCAGGCATGTCTGCCCTGCCCCAATGGAGTGCCGATCCCCGAGCTGCTGCGCCTGCGCAACCTGGCCGTGGGCCATGGCATGGGGGCCTTCGCGGGGGAGCGATACAACCTGATCGGGCGGGCCGGCCACTGGTGGGAAAGCCGCAATGCGGAGGCCTGCGAGCGCTGTGGCCACTGCCTACCCCTCTGCCCCCAGCAGCTCGACATCCCAGAGCTACTGGCCGATACCCACAGGCGCCTTGCCGCAGCCCCTAGGCGGCGGCTTTGGGATTAGCAGCCCGGGGTTTTCAGGCTGGTGGGGCAGCCGCATCCCACATGGTCTGCAGATCAAGCCTGGCCTGGGCATCCAGGGGCGGCAAGCTCCAGCAACGCTCGAGCAGTTGCTCTGAGGGCAACAGCAAACGGGCCACCGCTGCTGGGAATCCCAGCAGGGCCTGACCAAGCTGGGGCAGGGGCAGGGGGGGCACCCAGCCCTGCAAAAGCAGCTTCTCCAGCAGGGGGGCCTGGCCCAATTGCTTCAGCCAAGCCTCCGGCGGCAGCGTTGCACCCCGGGGGCGGAGCAGCAGCTGCCAGGTGAGGGGAGCGCCGGAAGCGGGCCAAATCACCGCCAACCTGGGGTCCCGGCGCAGCAGGGGGATCACCCTTTGCAGGGGAGTTACCGCCGCCTCGGCCGCACCGCTGAGCAGCAGGTTGAGGCCATCGCGCTCGTCGTAGGCCAGGGCCTGACGCCGCAACGCTTCCACCCGGGCAAGGGAATTCCCCACCAGGGCCATCGCCACTCGGGGGCTGGAGGGCAGCACCAACTTGCCCTTGAGGCTGGGGTCGAGCAGCAAGTCCCAACCCTCCTGGCTCCTAGCTACCAAATCGGGCCGGCTGCGCAGCAGCAAAACCCAGGGGCTGTAGGCCCAAGGGAAGCCGTAAACGGCCCCATCTGCCGGGCTGTAAAGGCGGCTGACTGGGGCGGCCCAGGGGGCCAGATCAGCCAGGGCCCCTGGCAGCGCAAAGGGCTCCAACCGCTGGCGGGGGATGGCCGCAGCCCAACCATCACTGAGCGACCAAAGGGCCGCCGGCCGCTGGTCGATCTGCCCCGGATCGGCCACGCCCTGCAGTTGCCAACCCTGCGGTAACTGGCGCGACCAGGCCTGGGGGAAGCCCCCCTCGGCGGCCAACAGCCGCTGGGGCGCTTTGGTTCCACAGGCAGCCAGCAGCCCCGGCAGGGCAGCGGATACCCCAGCGCCCAGTCCGAGACGCAGCAGTTGGCGACGGGAAAGCGCAAGATCAAAACCCATGGCCCAAACCCTAGGCACCAAGCCATTTCAGGGCCAGGTCATCACAGGCGGCGGCGAGGGTCTCAGGGGCATGGCCACAGCGCTCCCAAAGCAGGGCCAGGCCGCCAGCCCCCACACCCTCTTTGACAAAACCCCGCTCATAATCGAGCAGGGCCTGGCAGCTGCAGCCACCAAAACGCAGGCCCGCCACCTGGAGGTTCAAGGCTTGGGCCAAGCCCCAGTGCTGGCCAATTCGCTCGAGCAGGAGCCCCAGGTTGCTGCTTGCTTCCTCGACCACCCAGGCGGTGGTGGCCACCTCAACTCCTTGGGCGATGGCGGGCCGCAGATCCCCTGGGGCCAGGGCCAGGGCCAGGGCCAATACCGCCGCCATTTGACTACCCCCCGCCAGCAGCACGGGTACCCCCTCGGCGACGGCCCCCAGCACCAAGCCAGCTGCCAGGGGCTGCATCGGATCGCCCACTGCCGCCATTACTGCCACTGGATCAACTGGACAAGCACCTGTGGAATTGGCCAGGCCGGCGGCCTGCAGCCCCCTGGCCACCAGGTTTGCCTTGAGCCCATGGGCCGGCTGATGGAGGCTGCCGCTGACCAGCCCATCGGCCGCGATCCCCAGGCCGCAAAGCACCGCCTGGGCAGTGGTGGTGCCACCGGGCACACATTCGGCCACCAGCAGGGGGCGCTCCAACGGCTGGCCTGACCTATCCAGGCTGGAGCCCCAGGCCCTGCCCCGGGCGATCAGGGCCTCCACCCGGCCCCGCCCCATCGCCTGGCCCCCACTGAGACAGCTGGCCGGTCCGGCAGCCTCTGGGGCCGGCAGTCGCAGGTGGGGAATCGCTGGGGCCATCGGACAGCCCAGGTCAATCACCTCGAGTTGGCCCAGCAAATCCAATTCCTTCAAGACCACATGGCCTATCAAGGCTGGGCTGACGCCGGCGTCTAGGGGCGGCAGGGCATGGGGCCGGGCCGCCAGGGGGCCCAGCAGGAGCAGTTCGGCATCGGCCGCAGCCGTTTGCCGCCGCGACTCCGGGGTGGCACCGGCGGCCGAGATGCCCGCCACCGCCGCCGTGTCGGTGGCGGCGAGTAGCAACAGGATGCGGCTTGCGGGCCAGTTGGCGCCCATCGGACTAGGGCGAATCGAGGGCCACCAGGGCCTGTAGGAGCCGAGGTGGCTCGGGAATCGCCGCCTTCAGCTTTGGAAAAATCCAATAGGCAACGGCGTGCAAAGCAAACACCACCACCAGGTTTTGCAGCCACACCAGGGCTAGGGCCATGGCCTGCACCTGAACCAACTCGACGGAGGCAGCCAGGCCGAACCAGCCGGCCAACTTCTCCAACAAGCCAGCTGCAGCGGTAGTCAGGACCACCCAGAGGTTCTCGCCGACCAGCACCGAAAGCACGGCCACCCGCACCAGAAAGCCAGCGGTGCCGATCAAACTGCCAATCCCCCAGCTCCACCACCAACTGGTGCGCCGGTTCCAGCACCAACCCAGCCAAAGGGCCAGGGCCCCATAGGGGAAAAGCACCAGGGGTCCGCGGATCGGACCCATCAAGACCAACAACAACAGGGCTGTGACCGCCACACCCTCCAGGGCACAGCGCCAGCCATGGCGCAATTGCAGCAGGGCCAAGGGGAGGGGCAGAGCCAGCCGAAACAGGGGACTACCCACCGGCAGGTAGTAGAGCGCCAGCCAAAGCAGGGCCATGGCCGCAGACAGGTAGGCCGTATCCATCAACTGGCGGGCCTGGCGGCGGTTCAGCTGGCGAGACGGCGCCATCAGCGCGGCGCAGGAGCCGGAGCCGCAGTGGCCCCAGGGCGCACCCGCTCGATCGTTTCAACCTCAAAAGACACCCCTGCTGAGCGCAGGGCCCTGGTAACGATCTCAGCTGGCGCGGAGGGATCGGCGGAGGGCAGCTTGATCGTGACCCGGTAGGGGGCGGGGGCCAGCGGCGCAGAGGCCAGCGGCGCAGTGGCCGGCAGGTTGGCCTTCACCGGCACCGGCAAGGGCGGCTTGACGGTGGTAGCGGGGGCGGTTGGGATGGCAGCAGGCTTGGGCTTTTCGGGCAGTTCCTTGGCTGCCCCAGGGGGCTTTAGGTCTGGTGTGGTGGGAGTGGCTGGGCTGGTGGGGGCAGAAAAACTGCGGGAGAGCTGCTCGCCAAAGCGACTGCCGCTGCAGCCACTGAGTAGCAAAAGACCAGTGATCACAGCCAATGGTCGGGCAGCCATCAACGGTCGGCCGCCTTGATCACCCGCACGGCACTGGCCCGGAGCCGGCCGGTCTTGGTGGTGGCCGGGGGCTTCTTGGCTGCTGGAGGCTTCTTCGCTGCTGCCGGCTTGGCGGCCTTGGCCTTGGCAGTGGTGGATTTGGCAGCAGAGGATTTGGCCCGGCTCGTCTTGGCGGTGCTCGCCTTCGCAGCCAGTAATTCCACCGCCTGCTCCAGGCTGATCGTCTCCGCCGTGGTGCCCTCGGGCAGGGAGGCGTTCACCTTGCCCTGCTTTACGTAGAGGCCGTAGGGGCCATCAAACAGCTGGATGGCTTCATCGCCCCCCTCGGGAGTGCCCAAATCCTTGAGGGCCGTGCGACCACCGCGGCCCTTCTTGGGCATCGCCAGCAGCTCAACCGCCCTGCTGAGGCCAATGGCCAGCACATCGTCTTCGGCCTTGATCGAGCGGTAATCCTTCTCACCTTTGCCCTTGTCGTGCATCACATAGGGGCCAAAACGCCCCAGTCCAGCCTGGATCTTGCCGCCATCGGGATGTTCCCCCAGCAGGCGGGGCAGGCGCAGCAAACCCAGGGCGTCCTCAAGGTTCATCGCCTCCGGATTCACCCCCTTAGGCAGGGAAGCCCGTTTCGGCTTGGGATTTTCATCGCTGACCTGGCCGCGCTGCAGATAGGGGCCGTACTGGCCAAACAACAGATAGATCTGCTCACCCGTTTCGGGGTCTTCACCTATCGATTCGGGCCCATCGGCCTTTTGCTTGAGGATCAGATCCGCCCTGTCGGCGTCGAGATCGGCAGGGGTGATCTCCTGCGGCAGGGTGGCCTTGAGCAGTTCCTCGGTGCCATCCTCCGCGACCCGCTTGGTCTCCAGGTAGGCCCCAAAGCGGCCGATGCGCACCACACAGGGCAGGCCCTCCAGGGCAATGGTGCGGGAGACGCCGGGATCAATGTCGCCTTCCCGCTGCTGCACCTGGGTTTCCAGGCCGCTATCACCTTTGAAAAACTGGGTGAGATAGGGCAGCCACTGCTCCTTGCCGGTGGAAATTTCATCCAGGCTGGATTCCATCCTG
Organism: Cyanobium sp. HWJ4-Hawea; assembly: GCF_024345815.1. Lineage (NCBI taxonomy): Bacteria > Bacillati > Cyanobacteriota > Cyanophyceae > Synechococcales > Prochlorococcaceae > Cyanobium > Cyanobium sp. HWJ4-Hawea. The sequence goes on from NZ_JAGQBV010000001.1 coordinate 27,342, forward strand.
GCGGTGAAGCTGGTGTCCACCAGATCGGGGAAATGCTCCTCCAGCAGGGCCGTCACCGCAAAGGCGGTGAAGCTGGGGGTAAGGGAATTGTTTTGGAGCGTGGCGTAGCCGCGATCGGCAATCGTGCCGATGATGCTGGCGTAGGTGGAAGGGCGGCCAATCCCCTCCTTTTCCAGCATCTTCACCAGGGCCGCTTCGCTGTAGCGGGCCGGTGGCTGGGTCTGGTGCCCGAGGGCCTCCACGCCCCTGCAGCTGGGCTTGTCTCCCACGCCCAGGGCAGGCAGCAGCACCTCCTGGCCTTCAAGGGCCGCATCGGGGTCATCGCTGCCCTCCACGTAGGCCCTAAAGAAACCAGGAAAATCAATCCGCTTACCGGAGGCCCGGAAGCTGGCGGGGCCCTGGGCGCCGCCATCGGCCTGCAATTCCACGCTCAGCATGGTGAGCCTGGCCTCGGCCATCTGGCTGGCAACGGTGCGCTTCCAGATCAGCTCATAGAGGGCAAGGTCCTTGCCATCAAGGCCGGAGTCATTGGGGGTGCGGAAGCTCTCGCCGGCGGGTCGAATCGCCTCGTGGGCCTCCTGGGCATTACGGGCCTTGGTGGTGAATTGGCGGGGGCTGGGGCTCAGGTACTCCTTGCCATACATGGCCGCCACACAACTGCGGGCCGCCTGGAGCGCCTGCTCCGAGAGGTTCACCGAATCGGTGCGCATGTAGGTGATGAAGCCCCGCTCGTAGAGCCCCTGGGCCGTGCGCATGGTTTCCCGCGCCGACAACCGCAGCTTGCGGTTGGCCTCCTGCTGCAGGGTGCTGGTGGTGAAGGGGGGCACGGGCTTGCGCACCGTGGGCTTGGCCTCAACCCCAGCCACGCTCCAACTGGCGGAGGCCAGCGAGGCCTGCAGGGTCCTGGCCTCTGCCTCAGCCAAAAGCTTCACCGTTGCCGAGCCCTTGAGGCCTCCGGTGCTCTCGTCGAAATCGGAGCCATTGGCGATGCGCTCGCCCGCCAGGTGGCTGAGCTTGGCTTCGAAATTGGTGCCGCCGTGCTGGAGCTGGGCCTTGAGATCCCAATAACTGCCACTGCGGAAGGCCCGCCGGGCCCGCTCCCTCTGGACCAGGAGCCGCACCGCCACGGATTGCACCCGGCCCGCAGACAGGCCCCAGGCCACCTTCTTCCAAAGCAGGGGGGAGAGGGTGTAGCCCACCAGGCGATCAAGGATCCGCCGCGTTTCCTGGGCGTGCACCAGCTCCATGTCGAGCTCGCGGGTCTGGTCTAGGGCCCTGCCAATCGCCTCCTTGGTGATCTCGTGGAAGACCATCCGCTTGACGGGCACCTTCGGGCTGAGCAGCTGCAGAAGGTGCCAACTAATGCTTTCCCCCTCCCGGTCTTCGTCAGTCGCTAGCAGCAGTTTGTCGGCGCCCTTCAGGGCGTCCTTGAGTTCCTTGACGGTCTTTTTCTTGTCCTTCGGCACCACGTAGAGGGGCTCGAAGTCCTGGTTGGTGTTGACGCCGAGATTTGCCCACTTTTCCCCCTTGTAGGCAGCGGGGATCTCGCTGGCGTTGTTGGGCAAATCCCGCACGTGGCCCATCGAGGCCTCCACCCGAAAGTCCTTTGGCAGGAAGCTCCGGATGGTGCGCGCCTTGGTAGGGCTTTCAACAATTACGAGGGTATGACCCACAGACAGGCTTACAACCGCTCCCCTCTTTATCGCATCCTGGGACCGTTCGCCTGCCAGACATGGTGGCCAGCGCCGCTACAGTCCGATGCATCAGACCTTGGTTAACCCAGTAGCTGTGACAGTTTTGCTCGGCACCCTCTCGTCCGTGGCCGAAGCAATCGGCAGTGGAGCGGGCACTGTTGGCATCGATCTCCAGCTCAACGCCTCCGCCATAGCGCCGGAAGCGGCCGTATTGATAGCCCTGCTGGCCTGCCTATTGGTGGACCTGGCCGGTGAAAAAGCAGCCACCCGCTGGGTACCACCCCTTTGTTACGCCGGCCTGGGCTCGGCCCTGGTGCTGCTGGCCCTGCAGTGGAACAGCTCCCTAAGCCCATCGTTCGTGGGCACATTTCTGGCCGACAACCTGGCCATTGCCTTCCGCGCCGTGGTGGCCGCCTCCACCTTGATCTCCCTGTTGATGAGCTGGCGCTATGTGGAGCGCAGCGGCTCACCGGTGGGGGAATACGCCGCGATTTTGTTGGCAGCCACCCTCGGGGGGATGTTCCTCTGTGGCGCCACCGACCTGGTGAGCATTTTTGTCTCCCTAGAAACTCTTTCGGTTTCCAGCTACCTGCTCTCGGGCTACATGAAGCGGGATGCCCGCAGCTCCGAGGCAGCCCTTAAATACCTATTGGTGGGCTCGGCAGCCGCCGCCGTCTTTCTTTACGGAGCTTCGCTTCTCTACGGCCTTACCGGCGGTGAAACCAGCCTGGAGGCCGTGGGTCTAGCCCTGCAAACCAGTGCTTCACCGGTGAGCGCCCTGGCCCTGGTCTTTGTGCTGGCCACCGTGGCCTTCAAGATCGCCGCCGTGCCCTTCCACCAGTGGACGCCTGATGTCTACGAGGGTTCGCCAACCCCGGTGGTGGCATTCCTTTCGGTGGGCTCTAAAGCTGCAGGCTTTGCCCTGGCCCTGCGCATCCTGGTGGGCTGCTTTGAACCTTTTGAAGCCCAGTGGAAGCTGCTTTTCACCGTGCTCGCGATCCTCAGCATGGTGCTGGGGAACGTGGTTGCCCTGGCCCAAACCTCGATGAAGCGGATGCTGGCCTACAGCTCGATTGGTCAAGCCGGCTTCGTGATGATTGGCCTGGTCTGTGGCACCGCCGACGGCTTCGCGGCGATGGTGCTTTACATGGCCGTCTACCTATTTATGAACCTGGGGGCCTTCGCCTGCATCATCCTGTTCTCCCTGCGCACGGGCAGTGATCGGATCGCCGATTACGCCGGGCTCTATCAAAAGGATCCCCTGATCACCCTGGGGCTGAGTCTTTGCCTGCTTTCCCTGGGGGGCATTCCGCCGATGCTGGGCTTTTTCGGCAAGATTTACCTCTTCTTTGCCGGCTGGGCAGACCACCAATACCTATTGGTGGTGGTGGGCCTGATCACCTCGGTGGTTTCGATCTACTACTACATATCCGTAATCAAGATGATGGTGGTGAAAGAGCCCCAGGAAGCTTCCGACGTGGTCAAGGCCTATCCCCAAATCAGCTGGTCGGTGGCCGGCCTACCGGCCCTGCGCACCGCCCTGGTGGGCTGCGTGATTGTTACCGCCGTTGGCGGAATTCTTTCCAACCCCCTATTCACCTGGGCCAGTGATGCCGTCACCGGCACCCCGATCCTGCAGCAGGCCATCGCCAGCGCCAGCGAAGCTTCCCTAGCCCTTGGCTGACAATTCCCAGGCCCTACCGGTGGCCGAACTAAATGAGGTTTGCAAGGTCTACGGGAGTGGCGACACTGAGGTAAGGGCCCTTAACGGACTCAGCCTGATGGTCAACAGGGGCGACTACCTGGCCGTGATGGGTGCCTCTGGCTCGGGCAAGAGCACGGCCATGAACATCCTGGGCTGCCTCGATCGTCCCACCAGCGGCAGTTACCGATTGAGTGGCACCCCAATTGAGCAATTAAACGACGATCAATTGGCCGATCTGCGCAACCGGGAATTGGGTTTTGTATTTCAACAATTTCATCTTTTGGCCCAGCTAAGTGCCATCGAGAATGTGATTTTGCCGATGGTCTATGCGGGTGTGCCCAACCAGGAGCGGCGCGAAAGGGCAAAGCAGGCCCTCGAGCGGGTGGGCCTGGGGCACCGGCTCGATAACAAGCCCAACCAACTTTCTGGCGGCCAACAGCAACGGGTGGCGGTGGCCCGAGCGATCATCAACAACCCATCCCTATTGCTGGCCGACGAACCCACCGGCGCCCTGGATTCCACCACCACCGCCGAGGTGCTCGACCTATTTGGCGAGCTCCATGCAGGCGGCATGACCGTGGTGATCGTCACCCATGAAGACGAGGTGGCAGAGCGGGCCCAAAAGGTGGTGCTATTTCGCGATGGCCGCATTGCCGCCGGCTGAGCGGGTCCGCTGCAGGCTCTGAACCAGCTGCCCCATCAACAGGGCGATGGCATCACTGCCCGCTCCGGCCTGGCCGGGATCCAAATCGCCGGGATCCACAGCAACCCAGCCTCCATCGCCCGGCAAGCGCAGCTCAAAGTGGAGGTGGGGCCCCGTGCTCAAACCCGTGCTGCCCACCCGGCCAATCACCTCGCCCTGGCGCACCCGGTCTCCGGCTTTCACATAGAGCTCACTGAGGTGGCCATAGAGGGTGCGGCGGCGGGGGCTGCCGTGCTCCAGCTCAACGGCCAGGCCATAGCCACCCGCCAGGCCACTGCTCAGCACCCGCCCCGCCAGGGATGCTACCACCGGCGTTCCCTCAGGGGCCGCCAGGTCGCGGCCGGCATGCATCAGCCAATTGCCCAACAGGGGATGGAGCCGCCAACCAAAGCCACTGGTGGTCGCGGCCGATCCCACCAGGGGGAACAGCAGGCGCCGGTTGCCATTGCCGCCAATCGGTGCCGGGCGAGGGGTGACCCCAAAAACATCGGCCAAACGAAAGGTGCCCCCCTCCCCAGAAAGCAGGGCCGACACCGGCACGGTCAGGGGCGAAAGGGGCCTGCCATCCGCCCCCAAGCGCTCGGTGCCATCGGCACCCATGCCGGGCCTACCGGAGCGCACACCCCAGCGCAGCACCAGGCCGGTGCGGCACTCCTGGGCGGAAAGGGCGCCACTGCGGCAGGCCTGCTGATGGGCCGGCACGTTGAAGGGGGCCATGCCCTGGCCACTGCGAATCAAGGACCGCTCAGCCGGCGTCACCACCCCATCACGCACCAGGGCATCCAGGGAACTATCAAAACGGGCTGGGGGTTGGCTGCGCAGCTCGCCCGGGGCAGGCCTCAAGGGTTCAGGCAGGGAAGCCGGTGGCATCTGGGCAGGTTCAAGGGCCTGGGACCAGGCCCAGCCGGCACCCAGCAGGGGCACGGACCAGATCAGCGCCGCCAGGGCGGTGGGCCAACGCAGCTGACGGTTCCCATTCATGGCCGCACTCTAAAAATCGGCCCGCCTGGCAGCCGAGGGTTCTCCTTGGGCCGGCAGTTCTTGGGCAAAGCGCTGTTGCAGGGTCGTGCGAATGCCAGAGCGCTCCAGGATTAGCCCTCCCGAGCTCTCCAATCCCACCACCTGCCAGAGGTTGCCCCCATGCCACAGCCCGCCACTGGGGCGGAGCAGCAGGGCTTCGGCCCGGCCCAGCAGCAGTTCGGGGTTGAGGCAGAGGCCAGGGGCCCGGGCAATCGCCTCCAGCACAGGTGCCAGCAGTCGCCCGGGGCAGGCCTTGGGGTGGAAGCGTCGGGCACCGAGGGCCTGGGCCAGGGAAATCGCCCCCGGCGGCACCCTGTTAACCCCATTGATGCCAACCCCCACCTGGGCCCAGCGCAGCTGGGACCCGCGCCAGCGCAGGCGGGGCAGGATCCCCGCCAACTTGCGCCCAGCCACCAGGAGGTCGTTGGGCCACTTCAGCTGCACGGCCACCCCCAGCTCCAGCAGGGGTTCGGCCAGGCTCACGGCCACGGCCAGCGCCAGGCCCGATGCACTGGCACTTGCACTTGCGCTGGCACTGGCACTGGCACTTGAGCTGGCACTGGCACTCGCCTCGGGCCAGGGCATGGCGGCGCTTAACCAAAGCCCACCGGGGGGTGAATGCCAAAGGCGGCCCTGCTGGCCCTGGCCGTGGCGCTGCCTGCGGGAAACCACCGCCAATCCCTTCAAGCCTGAGGCTGGGGCCAGGGGCAAATCCAAGGCCAGGCCTGCCCCATCCCTCTGGGCCAGCCAGCGGGCCAGCTCCAGCTCGGTGCTGGCACAGACAGCCAGGCGCCTTATTTGCCAACCCCGGGGGCTCAAAGCCGCGCCAACCAACTGCCAATGCGGCCAGCCGCGGCCTCCAACTCCTCCACCGGATGGACGAGGGCAACCCTCACCCAACCCTCACCGCCCGGGCCAAAGCCATTGCCTGGGGTAATTGCCACTCCAGTGGCCTCAAGCAGGGCCGCGCAAAATTCCTCCGAACTCCAGCCCAGGCGCTTGGCATGGGGAGGCAACTCCAGCCACAGGTAGAGGGCCATCGATGGCAGCCGCACGGGCCAGCCATGGCTTTCCAGGGCCTGGGCCATGCGGTCGCGCCGCTCCCGATAGGTGGCTTTCAACTGTTCGGGCCACTCAGAAGCCTGCTCCAGGGCAGCAATCGCCCCGGCCTGGAGGGCCAGTGATTGGTTGAAATCGACTACCCCCTTCAGTTGGCGCAGGGCCGTGATCAACCATTCCGCCCCGATCGCAAAGGCCAGGCGATAGCCCCCCAGGCACCAACTCTTGGAGAAAGAGAAAAACTCAATGCCGCATTCACGCCAATGGGGATTGCGCAAAAGGGCCGGGGCCTCGCCATCTAGGGCCAGGTCGACGTAGGGGTTGTCGTGGGCCAGCACGATCGAATGGTTGAGGGCCTTGGCCACGGCGGCATCTAACCAGGCCTGGTCACCGGTGGTGGCGGTGGGGTTGTGGGGGAATCCCAGCACCATCAAGGAAATGTCATCCCACTGGCTGGGGCTGAGCGCCTCAAAATTCGGCCGCCAGCTGGCGCTCGCCTCCAGGGGCAAGAGCACGGGTTCGGCGGAGGCCAAATGCAAGCCCCCCATGTGGGATGGGTAGTAGGGATCGAGCAACAGGGCCCGATCACCGGGGTTGAGCACCGCCAGGGGCAGGTGGGCCGTGCCCTCCTGGGAACCCACCAAGAGCAACACCTCCGTTTGGGGATTCACAATCACCCCAAAACGGCGGCCAGCCCAGGCCGCCACCGCCTGCCTAAACGGCAGGGTGCCGCCATGCATGCAGTAGGCCGCACTGCTGGGTTGGGCCAGGGATGCCTCCATGGCCGCGATGGCAGCGGCTGGGGGCTGTAAATCCGTCGATCCCAGGGAGAGATCCAACAGGGGCGCCATCGAGCATTCACCCGCTGCGCCAGCAAACCGCTGCCGATAGCGAACCTTGCCCTGGTCGTTTCTTGCGAAAACTCCGCTGCCTAGCCGGGAAAGCCGATCAGAGATGGGCATCCAGGAAAGCGCCTAGCTGGGGCTTGGCCATCGCCCCTTCATGGCGCGCCACCTCGGCGCCTTCCTTGAACAGGATCAGGGTGGGCAGGCCCTGGATTTTTTGGCCATCTCTTGAGGTGGGATTGCCATCGGCCTCGAGTTTGCCGACCTTCAAGCGACCGTCGTACTCCTTGGCTGCCCAGTCCATCAATGGCGCCATCAAGCGGCAGGGGCCACACCAGGTGGCCCACACGTCAACCAGCACCGTGCCGGAGGCTTCGAGCACCTCGGCTTGGAAGTTGGCATCGTTGAACTCGGCTACGGCCACGGGATTAGGTCTTTGCTCAGTCGATTGTATGGATCAGTTCTCGCTGATCGAGCGCTTGAGGGCCTCGAGCTCCATGTCCACCTCGCTGACCTTGACCTTTTGAACCCCATCCGCCAGGGGGGCAGAAGCGGCGGGCAAGGACACCTGGTGGCTGCCGCCGGAGAGGCGCTGCTTCATGGCCGCCAGTTCCGAATCCACTTCGGGTGCCCCCTCCAGGGCCGCAAATTGACTTTCGAGGTCGGCCCCGGCCAGTTCGCCGGCGGCGGCACTGCTGGCCTCCAGCATCTCCACCTTTTCCTCCATGCGCTCAAAGGCCGCCATGGCGCCGGTGGTACCCAACTGGCCCACGGCGCTCTGGAGTTGCACCTGGGCCTGGGCCGCCTGGGCCCGGGCCTTGAGCATGTCCTTTTTGGTCTTGGCCTCGGAGATCTTGCCCTCAAGGGCGAGCAGGCTTTTCTTCAGGCTCTCAACCTGGCCGGCCTGGCTGTTGAGCTGGCCGGTTAGGGCCAGGGCTGTGTCCTGGCAGGTCTTGCGACGGGCCAACGCTTCGCGGGCGAGGTCCTCCTCCCCTTTTTGGAGGGCCAACTCCGCCCTGGAATACCAGGTCTGGCTCTGTTCCTGGGCCTGTTCAGCCTGGTTGCCAATGCGCTTTTGGCTGGCAATTGCCGTCGCCACCGCCTGGCGCAACTTCACCAGGTCGGCCTGCATGTCGGCCACCGACTGGTCGAGGATTTTGGAGGGATCCTCAGCGGCACCCAGGACCGCATTGGCATTCGAGCGGATCAGCCGGCTCAGACGTTCAAAAAAACCCATGGATGCAACTGCGCCAAAAGGTGATTGCAGACCATGAGGCTAACCAAAACGGGCCTAGCCTCCAGAAATGGCCAAGGCGCCCCGCGAACAAACCCGCCAGGTGGGCAATCTCTCCTACCTAATGGCACCGCCCAGGGCGCCCGCCAGTGGCCTGGCCAACTGCCTGGAAAGCCTGCAAAAACGCTGGCAACAGGCCGACCACCTCGGTGCCCTTTGGAAAGCCTGGCCCGCGATTGCTGGCCCCCAACTGGCGCCCCACTGCCGGCCCCTAAGGCTCCAGGGGGGCCTCCTCACCGTGGGGGCGGGCCCAGGGCCCTGGCTCCAGGCCCTCCAATACAACCGCCACCAGCTGCTGGGGTCCCTGCGGGCTAAGGGCTTTTCGGTGCGGGACCTGCGCTTTGAGCAGCACCACAGCCAGGGGCCAGGCACCCCAGGGGGCGAGGAGGAAGCCCAGGTATGGGCCCAGCACCCCAGCCGGGTGGACGTGCATGGGATGGGCAGCTGCCCGCAATGCGGTAGCCCGGCACCGGCGGGCGAAATGGCCCTCTGGGGCCACTGCAGTTTTTGCCGCCGCTCTCACCTCCAGGAAACAGCTGACCTGCCAGGGCATGGCTGATTTGACCTAGTAGCGCTCAGGCCTGGGCAGGTCCCAATCGGGGCGTTGGCCGCCCTGGAGCAGCAGCTCGGCCTGGCCCTGGAGATCGGTCCGCTGGATCCGCCAGAGCCGATAGAGGCCCTGGCTGGCCAATTGCTGGTGGGGAACGGCCCGCCATGGCAACCGGGCGGCGGTGCCCTGGTCAATCACCAGCAGCACGGTTGAACCGGGCGCGGCAGCGCTGGGCACCAGCCCCTGGCGCCCCTCCCTGGCCAAGCGGTCGGCCAGGTTTATCAAGCCCACCGGCTCGGCCCCCTCGTAGAGCACCACCTGGCGCCCGTAGTAGTGGAGCGAGGGCTTCATGATCCCAACCATCGCCAGGGGTTCCTGGGGCCCGCGCTGACGCAGCACCTGTTGGGCCATTTGGCGCACGGGCAGACCCCGCAGCTGATCCCCCACCTGCCAGGCAGGCATAAGCGCCAGCGGCACAAAGGCCACCAGGGGGAGCTGCAGACCCAGCAGGGCGATGGCGCCATCGCGGCGTAGGCCCAGCAAAGCCAACCCAACAGCCAGGCCATAGAGCCCAGAGGCCCAGGGCAACCATCCAGCCGCCAGCAGCTCCTGGGCCAGGGCTGGCATTTCCGGTTCGTGGATTAGGGGGAGCCAGCTCGGTGCGGCAGCCCAGGCTAGGCAAAACACCCCAGCGAGGGCCACGGTCGCTCCCCAGGCCCAACGCTTGGCCTGGGGGGCGGCGAGGGCCACCAACAGGCCCGCCGCTGGCGTGGCAGGGATCCAGTAGCTGGGGAGCTTGGTCGCCGCCAAGGTGAAAAACAACAGCACCGCCAGCAGCCAGCAGGCGGCAAAGCGCTGCAGGGAAAGGGCTGGGGGGCCAGCCTGAACGGGCCGTCGCCAGCAGGCCAGGGCCTGGGCCAGACCAAGCAGCAATAGGGGCGTGAAGGGCAAGCTGGCGATCACCAGCACGGGGCCAAAAAACCACCAGGGCTGCAGGTGGTGGTTCACCACCACCGTGAAGCGCTGGAGGTTGTGGTAGCCGAAAAAGCTAGCCACGAAGGCTTCACCTTCCACAACAACGGCCAGCCCGTACCAGGGCAGGGCCACCAGGGCAGTTATCAGCAGGCCGCGTAGGGGCTTGAGCTTTCTGACCAGGCCCCGCCAATCGCGCTGCAGGCCGCCAAATAGGGCCAGGGTCAGGCCAAAAAGGATCAACGCCACCGGCCCCTTTGCCAGCACCGCCAAACCCAGCACCAACCAACAGGCCCACCAGCGGCGAGCACCGGCATAGGTCCGCCAGCTGAGCAACAAGCTCCAGGCCAGACAGCCTGAAAACAGGGCATCACTGACGGCAATGCGGCCCCAGAGCAGCACCAGGGGCGAGAGGGCAAAGGCCAGGGCCGCAGCCAGGGCGGTAAGGGCCTGCCGCTGGCCCTGCTGGGGCCAGCGCAATAGCGTCTGGGCCAGGCCCAGCATCACGCTGATGCTGGCAAGGGCGGAGGGCAGCCGGGCCGCCCAAGTGCCCAGGGGATTCCAGTGCTCTTGGCCCGGGAGGACATAGAAAAAGCCCATGGCCCAATAGACCAGGGGCGGCTTGTCGTAGCGGGGCAAGCCATTGACCCGGGGGATCAGCCAATCGCCGGATTCGGCCATGGCGCGGGCCGCAGCGGCAAACAGCGGTGGGGTTTCGTCCACCAGGCCGCTACTGCCCAATCGCCACAAAAAAATGACAACCCCAAGCAGGGTTGTGGCCGCCAACACCCAAAGCCGCAGGGACCGGGCTACGGGCGATGGGGCCTCGGGGGCCTGACTCAAACCAGATGCTGGGGGCAAAACCAGTGGACTGGGCTCAAAACAGCTAGCCACCCAACCTATGGCGCCCAGTAGTTGGGGTAGTCGGGACAGGTCAGTCGCGGCAGGCCAGCCCCTCCAGCCAGGCCTCGATGCGGGCCGCAAAAGCGGCCTGGGAGGCATGCTGCTCCACCCAGGCCCTGCAGCTGGCCCTATCCACCGCCATCGCCCGCCGGGCAGCAGCCACCAGGGCTTGGCGATCGTCGTGCGGGCAAAGGGCCCCGTTTAAACCCTCCTGCACCAGTTCGGCGGGGCCGCCACGGGCGTAGGCAGCCACGGGCACCCCACAGGCCATCGCCTCCACCAGCACATTGCCGAAGGCCTCGTTCCATTTCGGGGTGTTGAGCAGCAAAAGGCAGCGGCCCAGCTCGGCCTGGAGCAACTCCGTGGCCAGAAAACCACGCCAGCAGATGGTTCCTGGCGGCACCGATGCCTCCACGGCATCTGCATAGGCCCCATCTTCCCGGTAGCCCCACACGTGCAGCGGCAGCCCCAGCTGGGCCGCCACCCAGGCCCCATCCTCCAGGCCCTTTTCAGGGGCAATCCGACCGGCCCAACCCAGCTGCTGCAGGGGCTTGGCCACAAAGTTGTAGCGCGTCAGATCAAAGCCGTTTCCCACCAATCGCGGTGGCTGGGCCAAATCAAAATCCGCCGCCTGGCTGGCGGTATGGAAGGCCAGGTGCTCCGGACAAAGACGACTGATTTCAGCGATCTGGCTGTCGATCGCCTTGCCCACCGAACCCATGCTCACCAGGTGGGCCAATGGCGTTTGGGTGTGGGGGGTGAGCCAGAGGGGAAGCCAGTCGTAGGCAAGGTTGAGGATCACCTCAAAGCCTGCCTGCTCCGCCAGGGCTCTACGCCAAAGATGTGCCAAGACCCCATCGGCAGGGATCACGATTTGGTCATTTTGCTCCTGGTGTTGGCAACTGGGTTGGAATTCGCCGGCAACGCACCAGAGCCGGGCCCCGGCGCAAGCAACGGCCAGCTGGGAGCCCTCGGGCGCCAGCACCGTGACCTGGTGGCCCCGCCCCAGCAGGCCAGCCACCAATGCCGTAGCTGTGAGCTCCACACCGCCGCCGCGGCCACTGCCCAGGGGGCCCACCGGGGTGCTCACCACCAGGATCCTCATCAGGGCTGCCCCGCCGCTGGGCTGCCCTGCCAAAGCTGCTGGCGCCGATTGATCAGCAGCACCGAAACCAGGGCCAGGGCCACTCCGAGCCACTGGAAGGGCAGCAGGCTTTCATCCAGCAGCCATACCCCGCAAAGCAGGGCAAATACGGGCGTCAAAAAAGTGAGGGCGGTGAAGCCGGTGAGGTCACCGCTGCTGGCAAACCAAAAGAACAGGCCGTAGGCCAGGGCACTGCCAAAAACTGCCGCGTAGGCCATCAGGCCCCATTGGAGGCCAGTCCAGGCGGGCAAAAACCCCTGGGCCGGGGGCAGGGCAATGGTGCCGATCAAAAGGGGAATGGCCCCCAGCACCATGTGCCAGCCCGTAATCGCCACAGGATCACTGCGGCGGGCGGCATAGCGGCTCAACACCGTGCCCAGCGCCATGGCGGCCGCCGCCCCCAGCATCCAAAGTTCTCCGTGGCTCCAGGCCTGGGCACCAACCGCCACCGGACCATCCAGCCACCAGTGGCGCAGCAGCGGAGCCGGCAGCCCCAGGCAAAGGATGGCCAGCAGGCCCAGCATCAGGCCAATCCAACCCACCGGATTGATCGCTTCTCCAAACAGGCTGCGGGCCAAGAGGGCCACGAGTAAGGGCTGGGAGTCGATCAAGACCGAGCCCAACCCAGCTCCGGTTTGGCCCAGGCCCCGGGCCAGCAAGCCCTGAAAAATGCTGCCATCCACCAGGGCAAAGGCAATCAGCCAGGGCCAATCCAGGGGATCAATGCGCCAGGAACGGCCCAGGGCCAGGGCCGCCAGCAGCACCAGCACGCCGGCCGGCAGCAGCCTCAAACTGGCCAGCATCAAAGGGCTGGTGCCCTCGAGCAAGGGTCTCATCGCCGCCATTGCCGTGCCCCAAAGGGCAAAGGGCAAAAGCATGGCAATGGCGCGCAGCAAGGGCCCGGGGGGGTTCTTTTTAAGATCCAACCACTTCATCCTGACGCAATGCTCTGGCCCTGGCGCCGCAAAACCCGTCGCGCCATGGCGCGGATAGCGATCGAGGGGCCCATTGCAGGTGCCACCCGCACCCGGGTTCTGAAGGCAATCAAACAAGTGCAGGAAAGGGAATGCCCCGCCCTGCTCCTGCGCATCGACAGCCCCGGCGGCACCGTGGGAGATAGCCAGGAAATCCACAGCGCCCTGCTGCGCCTGAAGGGAAAGGGCTGCAAGGTGGTGGCCAGCTTTGGCAACATTTCGGCCTCCGGCGGGGTCTACGTGGGCGTTGCCGCAGACCAAATCGTGGCCAACCCGGGCACCATCACCGGTTCCATCGGGGTGATCCTGCGGGGCAACAACCTCTCCAAGCTGTTGGAGAGGTTGGGAGTGAGCTTTGAAACCGTCAAAAGCGGCATTTTCAAAGACATCCTTTCGCCGGATCGGGCCCTGACCGGCGCCGAGCGCGACCTGCTCCAGGGCCTGATCGATTCCAGCTACAGCCAATTTGTGGAAGCAGTGGCGACGGGCCGGGGCTTGGACCAGCAGGTGGTGCGGAGCTTTGCCGATGGCAGGGTCTTCACCGGTGCCCAGGCCAAGGAGCTGGGCCTGGTCGACCAACTGGGCGACGAGGAAACCGCCAGGCGCCTGGCCGCCGAATTGGCCGGGCTAGATCCGGAAAAGAGCAAGCCCATCACCTTTGGAGCTCCGCCAAAACGCTTTGGCGGGCTGATACCGGGCCGTAGCCAATTGAGGGCGATCGGCCAGGCCCTCAGCCTGGAAATGGCCTGGAGCGGCCAACCCCTTTGGCTTTACCGGCCATGAATTCAGCTTCCCAACTGCGGGCCCTGCGCGGTGCCACCACGGCCGCTGCCAATAGCGCTGAAGCCATCGAAGTGGCCGTAACCGAGCTTGTGGAGGCCCTGGTCGAGCGCAACCGGCTCAACGGCCCCGAGCTGCTCTCGGTCACCTTTTCCGTGACCGCAGATCTGGATGCCTGCTTTCCTGCCGCCATCGCCCGGCGCAGGCCGGGCTGGGAAGGGGTGGCCCTGTTGGATTGCCAGCAAATGGCCGTTAAAGGCGACTTGCCCCGCTGCATTCGCCTGCTGGCCCATGCCTGGATGGATGGCAATCAACCGGCGATTCACCCCTACCTGCGCGGGGCAGCCCAGCTCAGGCCAGACCGCGCCAGCTAAGGCGCCGACCACCGGCCGCGCCTTGGGGCACGGGAGCTGATGAGAATCTGGTTACTTCTCGGGCTTGCCCCATGGGTTTACGTAATCGCCTTTTGGCCATTGGTGCCTGTGCCCTGGGTGCCGGCGCCCTCCCGGCCACGGGCCTGGCCCCCCTGCTGCTGCCAGCCGCCCAGGCCCAGACCACCCCGAGCGTGATGGAATTCCGCTGGGACGCCGACAAGGACTACAAAAAGCTCTACTACTTCGTCAGCAATGCCAGGCCGCTAGCTCGAGCTGACTACTACTTCATCCTCAAACCGAAGGATCGCAAGACGGCAATCCTCAAGCTCAGCATCACTATCCCCAAATATTTCGACGCCAAGATTGATACCAAGCAAATCAAGCTTTGCAAGATGAGTGAGGGGGGCATGCTCAAGCGCACCCGCTGCGAGAAGGACATCCCCGCCACCATTGAGCTAGCCGATAAGGGCAATGCGATCGAGGTGTTCCCCAACACCCCCGTCTCCGACGAAGGCACGATTGGGGTCTACATGCAGATCTTCAACCCCTTTAATCCGGGCATGTATCAGTTCAATGCCCTAGCCCAGGCACCGGGTGACATTCCGATCGCTGGCTACCTGGGCAGCTGGTTGATCCAGCTGGAGCCCCCCAGCAACTAGGCCCCACAAGTCAGCAGGGGCAGCCTGATAGGTTGGCCCCTACGCCCATTCAAGCCGCGACAAGAGGAGCGAGTTAGAGACCATGACCAAGCGCACCCTGGAAGGCACTAGCCGCAAACGCAAGCGCGTATCAGGTTTTCGTGTGCGGATGCGCAGCCACACCGGCCGCCGAGTGATCCGCACCCGCCGCCGCCGCGGCCGCGCCCGCCTGGCCGTTTAGGGCCTTGGCCCTGCCCCAACGCCACCGGCTAAAGGGACAAAAGGTTTTCGATTGCTTGTATCAAAAGGGCCGCAAATACAACGGCCCTTTTTTGATGCTCAGGTTGCTCGAAGCCAGGCCCGCCCTGCTGCCCCTCAGCCAGCGCCAGGCACCAGCCAGTCCGTGGCGTTGCGGCGTGGTGGTGAGCAGCAAGGTCCACAAGCGCTCTGTGCAGCGCAACCGGCTACGGCGCCTGCTCCACAGCCACCTCCTGGGGCTGGTCGGCCAGGAGCAGCAAAAGGCCCTATGGCTACTGATCAGCCTCAAACCCGGCAGTGCCGAACGCGAAAGCGCAGACCTCCTGGGAGAATGCAACCAACTTCTGCAGCAAGCCGGCCTAATCCCATGAGCGCAGAGATCCAAGAATCGGTCTTCTACGAAGGTGGACCAGCCAAGGGAGACCTGATCTTCAACCTGCTGCTGGGCCTGACCCTGATCGGCATTCCCTTTGCGGTGGGTGCGATCGTGCGGGCCCTGTGGCTGCGCTATCGGATCACCAGTCGCCGCATTGAGGTCAACGGTGGCTGGCTAGGTCGCGACCGCACCCAGGTGGTCTACAGCCAAATCCGCGAACTCCGCAGTGTCAGCCGGGGCTTCGGCTTTTGGGGCGACATGGTCGTGGTGCTCAACGATGGCTCCAAGCTGGAAATGCGTTCAGTGCCCAACTTCCGGGGCCTGGAGGAGTTCATCGAGCAGCAGCGGGCCGCCAAAAAAGCTGCTGCCCCCAAGGGCATGGCCGCCTAAACCGCATTTCAACCCCCTGGTCGGGCACACTGGCCCCACCGCCTCCTTACCCCAAGCCCCCACTCGCCGTGATCGGCTACATCTCCGACAACCTGCTGCTGCCAATCCTCGATTTCTTCTATGGATTGGTGCCCAGCTACGGGCTGGCGATCATTGCCCTCACGGTGGTGATTCGCCTGGCGCTGTTCCCCCTCAGTGCCGGCTCGATTCGCAATGCAAGGCGCATGCGCATTGCCCAGCCGGTGATGCAGAAGCGCCAGGCTGAGATCAAGGCCAAATACGCCAGCAACCCCCAGAAACAGCAGGAGGAGCTGGGGGGTTTGATGAAGGAATTCGGCAGCCCCCTGGCCGGCTGCCTGCCCCTGGTGGTGCAGATGCCGATCCTGTTTGCCCTATTCGCCACCCTGAGGGGATCACCGTTTGCCGATGTGCCCTACACCTTGAACCTCAAGGTGCTGCCGGCCGAGCAAATCGCAGCGGTGGAGCCCAAGCCGTTCAACAGCGCCAGCCACTCGATTTTTGTCACCGAAACAAACCACGTGCCGGTGATCGCCAGCCTCGAGCAGGGCACCAAGATCGGCGTGGGAGACAAGGTTCAGGTGCAGCTGCACACCAAAACGGGCGACAGCTTCAGCTCCGTGCTGAAGGGGATTGAAGGCGCTGATGCCTTCGAGCCCACCTGGAGCATCACCAAGGGCGAAGGCGTGGTGAGTGTGGACCAAAACGGCAGCATTACCGCCCTGGGCACGGGTGATGCCACGGTGGAAGCCAAGATTCCAGGCCTGGCGGCCCGCAGCGGCTTCCTGTTTATCAAGGCCCTCGGCCAGGTCGGCTTCATGACCGATGGGGCCGTCAACTGGGATATCGCAATCCTGGTGGCCGGCTTTGGCGCCAGCCTGTTTGCATCCCAGATCCTTTCTGGCATGGGCATGCCCGCCAACCCCCAGCAGTCCACGGCCAACAAGATCACGCCGGTAATGATCACGGGCATGTTCCTGTTTTTCCCCCTACCAGCGGGGGTGCTGCTCTACATGGTGATCGCCAACATCTTCCAGGCGCTGCAAACCTTCCTGCTCTCCCGGGAGGCCCTGCCCGACAACCTGCAGGCAATCCTCGACCAACAGCTCACCCAGCAAACCGTCACGGTCACAGCAGGCGGGGCAAATCGCCTGCCTTTTGAACCAAAGGGCAAGAAGTAACTCGGCCCCGAAGCAAGTTGAGCGCCTCTGCCATCCCCCCCCTGCGGCCCATGCCAATCCAGGAGCTGAAGCTCCTAGATCAAAGCCACCATTGGCAGATCGACCAGCCCATCGATGGCCTGGACAGCCTCAGGCCGGTGCGGGGCAAGCTCAGCGCCAGACACCGGGGCAATCTGCTGGAGGTGGAAGGGGAAATGGCCACGGAGATCAGCCTTTGCTGCGACCGCTGCCTCCAGCAGTACAACCAGCCGCTGCGGGCCAAGGCCAGCGAAGTTATTTCCCTCGAAGAGCCCCCCCTCGATGGGGGCGAGGTATTTGAGCTGGAGGGGGCATCGATTGATGCGGCGGTGAGCGAACACCTGGATCCCCGCGGAAATTTTGATCCGGAGCAATGGGTGTATGAGCAGCTCAGCCTGCAGATTCCCCTGGTAAGCAACTGCGGCGCCGCCTGCCCCGGACCCGGCGCCTGGGAAAGTGTGGGCCCAAGCCAAGATCCGCGCTGGGCCGCCCTGGGGCAACTAAAACCATGAGCCCTCTACAACCGTGAGCTTGGCCTGGGCCGACCAGCTGGACCTATTGATCAGGTCGCGCACGCCGATCCTCTGGATTCGCAGCCTGGAGGAGGAGCGGGTGGAGCGGTTGCTAGAGGCGGCTGCCCAGCGGCTGGGGGGCCGCACCCTGCTGCGCTGGGATTTCATCGACGGCCTGGGCGGCGCCCCCAATCGCCAGGGGGAGGCAGCCCGCAATCCGATGGCGGCCCTTTCCTGCATCGACGCCATGCCCCCCGAGCAGGGGGCGATCCTGCTGCTGCGCGATTTCCATCGCTACTGCGATGACGTCGGCATCTGCCGGCGCCTGCGCAACCTGGCCACCAGCCTGCGCCAGGTGCCCCACACCCTGGTCATCAGCGCCCCCGACTGGCAGCTGCCCAGGGAACTGGAGGATTGCATCAGCGTCCTGGAGCTGCCGCTGCCCGATGCGGCAGAAATTGGCCAGCTGCTCAGCGCAATTGCCTCAGCCGGCGGCACACCCCTGGCAGAGGAAATCCTCAGCCAGCTGACGGCCGCCTGCCATGGCCTCAGTGAGCAAAGGGTGCGCCAATTGGCCGCCAGGGCCCTGGCCCGCCATGGCCAGCTGGGCATCGGCGACCTGGCGGAGGTGCTGGAGGAAAAACGCCAGGCGATTGCCCAAAGCGACCTGCTCGAGTACTGCCCCAGCAGCGCCAGCACCGCCGACATGGGTGGGCTGGCGGCCCTGAAGCAATGGCTTGCCCAACGGCACATGGCCTTCAGCGAGGAGGCCCAGCGGTTTGGCCTGCCCCTGCCCCGGGGCGTCCTGCTGGTGGGTCCCCAGGGCACGGGTAAATCGCTCACCGCCAAGGCCATTGCCCACAGCTGGGCGATGCCCCTGTTGAGGCTTGACGTGGGCCGCCTATTTGCCGGCCTGGTGGGCGCCAGCGAAGCCCGCACCCGCGACATGATTCAACGGGCCGAGGCCATGGCCCCCTGCGTGCTCTGGATCGACGAAATCGACAAGGGTTTCGGCGGCGACTCCCGCAGCGATGGCGGCACCAGCCAAAGGGTGCTGGCCAGCCTGCTCACCTGGATGGCGGAGAAAACCAGTGCGGTGTTTGTGGTGGCAACAGCCAACGGGGTTGAACGCCTGCCGGGCGAACTACTGCGCAAGGGCCGCTTCGACGAAATCTTCCTGCTGGAGTTACCGAGCACCGCCGAACGCAAGGCAATCCTCGATCTCCAGCTGAGGCGACGGCGACCAGCACACGCGATCCCGCTGGAGGTGCTGGCCGATCGCACGATCGGTTTTTCCGGCGCCGAACTGGAGCAAACCGTGATCGAAGCGATGCACCTGGCCTTTGCCGAGCGGCGCGACTTCGGGGAAGCCGACTTGATTGCAGCCGCCAGCCAACTGGTGCCGCTTTCGCGCACGGCCAAGGAACAACTCGATGTTCTGCACCAATGGGCCAGTGGCGGCAGGGCCCGGCCGGCCAGCGGCCCAGATTGCGCTGAGTAACGAACTCAAACTCCAGGTAACAAGAACCCATCGCGGCGATGGCAGACCTGGCCAACGCCCCTACGGTCGATCCAACTCGCTCGCCCTGCCGTGACCCCCACCCCCAGCCCCCGGTCGCACCAAGAGATCACCAGCCAATTGGCGGTGGCCTGCCTCGGCGCCGGAGTTGTGACCTCGGTGGCGGTGGCCCAGGGGCAGAACCCCCTTACGGCCCTGGGAATCACCCTGTTTTCAGCCGTTGCCGCAGTAGGGGTCGGCCAAATCCTCTAACTGGCGTTCTCTGCTTCAGCCACCATTGCCAGCTGCAGCTTCGGGATAGGAAAGCCATTGCGGCCCAACACCTCCACCAGCATCCGATTGGTGTCAAATAAAACCTGGACGTAGTGGGCGTTTGGTGTAAACGGACGCACCACCAACTTTGGGCCCCGATCATTTAGCTCAAATACAGCCACTTCCGGCTCCAGACCAGGCATCTGGTTGGCAACCTGGCCTAGGCCCTCGCGAATCAGCAAGATTGCCCGATCTAGATCAGCGCTGTGATCAAGCTGGGCAAAAATCTCCACACGCCGGTAGGGATGGGCTGAAAAATTTTGAATCGTATCTCCAAATAGCTTGCCGTTAGGAACAATGTTGCGGACGTGATCGGGGCCCAGAATTGAGGTAGAAAACATGGCAATTTCCTCAACGGTGCCGGTTACACCAGCCGCGCAGATCACATCTCCGACGCTGAAGGGCCGAAACAACTGCAGAAACACACCCGCGGCAAAATTGCCCAACATGCCGCTCCAGGCGGCACCAATTGCCACGCCAGCGCCGGCGAGCAGGGCCGCAAAACTGGCGGTGGGTATGCCAAAGAAGCCCAATATCGCCACCACCAGGATCACCCTCAGCACCGCCGAGAGGATGGCCACCAGGTAGCCGGCCACGGTTAGGTCCAGGCTGCTGTGGCGCAGGCCCTTGCGCAGCACCCGCACCGCCAGGTGAATCAACCAACCGCCCACAACCCAAAGGGCCACGGCCCCCAGGAGCTTGAACAGAAAAGGCACCAGCGCATTGGCCACCAGCAGCACCAGATCGGGCAGGGCAAGCGAGCCTGGAATCACGGAAGCAAGGGCGACAAAGCACCCCCAGCATGGATGGGCCATGCTGAAGGCAACTGGTTTTGGTCTGCCTTGTCGGAATCCTTTGGGCAGAAGCAAGCTCCCAGCCCTAGCCAACAAGACCTACTAGGCCTAGTACTCAACCAGACATGTCAACTTAGAGAAACGAACGTGTTGCACTTTCCTGGTGTTGGCATGAATAACGAGCATCTGCCTAGAGCAGGCTGCAATCTGGGGGCAGAGCCATCGCCTTTGAGCCCCCAGCTGTGACCCTACCTCCCTGGTTAAGTGCTTCTCTGCCAAAAGGCTCTAGGGCAGTGGGGCTAGCGGCCTTGGGGCTGGGTTTAATTGCCTTGGGAGTGGTGGCTTGGCGAAAAGCGAATCCACCCCTGCCAGCTGAGTACCAAACCCTTCAAGCGGTGGTTAGCCGTCTGGCTGCCCATAACGATTTGGGTACAAGCCCGATTGGCCTTTCGATCAACAACGGCTCTTACGCAGGCACCTTGGCCCAGATGCGTGGCTATTGCAAGGAAGCGGATTGCGACTTCTTCGCCCAGCTCAACCCCTACAAGAGCTACGGCAAGGATTGGGATGAGATCGGTCGTCAGAGTTATACGCTTGGTGACATAGGCGCCTGGTCTACCTCAAGCGGAACAATCGAAGTTCCCCGCACCGCCTTCCGCATCTATGGTCGTCATATCGGCTGGTTGGGGTGCACGGTGGCCCACGAGATTGCTCACATCCAGCGCAACCATGTGTTCATGGCCAACTATTACAGTAATAACACGATCCGGTCCGCACCCGATAAGACTAAAGGAGAATTGAGCTATGCCAAATCCCGCGAACAGGAGCTTGAGGCCGATCGCGATTCGGCCGTAATGATGGCTAGAGCTGGCTACAAGGGTCGAATCTGCGTCGATGACCTTGTGTTCTTGCACAAGTCAAGTGGTGACGGCAGCGCCACCGAATCCGATTCCACCCACCCCGGCTACGACGAGCGCATAAAAGCTCTCGCTGCTTTTTATGAAAAGCTCGAAAAAAATCCTCCCGCCAAATCAAACCCCACCAAGGGCCATTTAACCTACAGCCCCGCCGATAACCTGCTCAGCTTTATTCCTACAAAACCCTGACAAATCGGCAAGGAGATGCTGCGTTTATTGCTTAACATTCTTTGGTTTGTGCTTGGTGGGTTTGTGATTGGCATGGGCTGGAGCACTACGCATGGAAACAGGATTCTGTGCAACTCCTCAAGAGCGGCCTACCATTTTGGCAAAGCCACTCAACCAAATGAACGTTGGATAGCAGGGAGGCGTAGCTTCCCGCAGGCTGGTGAGGCAGGCCGTTCTGCTGGCCCCGAATTTGACGGTGAGAACCGCTGCAAGACAGCAGCTCTGGCATAACCCCATGGCCGGTGCGAAGGTATACCACTGAGGCTGAGGTGTCATGGAAGGGACGGACATGCAAAGCAGTGCCGCACTGTCGGCAGAACTCCTTGAGGGACTCGAGAAAAGATCCCACGCCAGGGGTGCTCTACCCACTTTTTTGGATCGCCACATCCAGACGCACTTTTCTGAGATCGACGCCATTACCCAAGGGTTGCGACGGGGATCCTTGATGGTTCTAGCCGGCTCCACTGGGATGGGCAAGACAGCCCTTGCTCTCAACCTGGCACGCAATATGAGCCTCCATTCGCATGCGACGGTGCTTTATGGCGCCTGCGACTCACCGGCTCACGAGCTGTTGCCGCGGATGCTGGCTTCGATGTGCGGGATAGAGAGCTGCCGCATTCGTGGCCCACGCCTGACCGAAAGTGAATGGCCCCTGCTGGGGGATGCGATCGCCGCGATTAGCTCAGCGTCGCTTTTCTTTATGGATAGCTCTGCTTGCTTCCCAGATGCCATTCGACAGCGATGTGCTGAACTGCGTGATCAGAGTTGCAGCGCCCCAATGGTGCTGATCCTCGATCACCTGCAGCTCTTACCACAATTGCAGCATGCCGGCGACCAGGATCTGAGGCCTTTATTGCAAGAACATAGAAAGCTGGCGGTAGAGCTTGATCTCTGCTTGATCCTGTTGTGCCAGATACCTCCGCATGCGGAGCTGCGATATGACCATCGACCACTACTCAATGATTTGCCTTGTGTGGCCGCGATGCAGACCTACGCCCACGTGATCGCCGTTCTGCATCGTGATGAGTACTGGAATGCGGATTCAGCCGCGCGAAACCAGGTCGAGTTGATTTTCCTAAAAAACACAGATAACCCTGTCGGAACAGTGAGACTTGACTTTGAACCGCAGTTTTCGCGTTTCTTGCTCACTCGGAAGGAGGAGCCTATTCTGCAGTCTGCCTGAGCATCACCTCATGTCTCAGTGATGAACATAGGCCTCCCGATAAACAAACTGCAAGTGCACTATCGAGTGCTGCAGCCAGGCGAAACCACCAGGGTATGGGTGGCAGGCAGCACGGCCGGTGACATTGTTCTAGAACGACGGCCTGCGTGGCAGTCGCTCTCACGAATCCAGTGGTTCACGGCCAATTTAGGGTGGGATCAGCTGAACCGGGGCCTATTGGAGGAGCTTAGACGCAGTCGCACGACGGCTACGGAGGTAATGCTGGACCGCATCAAGGTGCTCAGGCAGGGCTACCTAAGTATTCATACAACATAGGATAACGGCAGAAAAACTTAGGCATCGACTACAGTAAACTGGTAACGCGAGAAAAAATTGCAAAAACCACGAAACTAAACTAAGATCCGAAAATGAACCACAAATCAGGAGGCACGAAGAAAATGGACAAAAACCAGGGGCTTGGGAAGCTAATTCAAGTAGGAGAAGAGACAGACGACCTCCTCGAGAGACTTGATGAAGTTGGAAAGCCCAAAGAAAAAACTAAAAACAAGACTTCGATTAGCCATGAGATGTGGCAAAATCTTTATATAATTGAACAATTAATACTTGAAGGGTATACACTTGACAAGACGCTAAAAGCATTTCCCGTTCTAACGAGACCATCAGGAATAAATTTTAATCTAAGCCTCATAAGAAATCCCGCAGGCTTCTCCTGGATAGGCTTCTTTTTTCCTTTTGCAGTGTGCACACAGATAAGAGAGTGGAGCTACTTTTACGTTACAGGGATAAGCTATATTATGGGCTCGATTATATCATCATTAATCAAAGCAGACATATCAGGGTTAATAAGTATTTCAATATCTCTTGCTTATGGAGTTTACCTACCATACCTAAGATACATGGCAGCTCAGCATGAAATTGTCGAAATTCCAAAAGGAAAATCAATAATTTATGGTCTGCTTATTTCGTTGTGTGTGGCAATACCATCCATGATACTCGACTCAATCCTAGGCGTAGGGTAAAACAATGAAAATCAAAATTAGCAGCAGCTATATAAATTTATAAAGCGAAAAACATTAATAGCGCAGGACAAGGATCCCAACAATAGCATCTATCGCTAAAAATAATGAAGAAAATGTTTAGATGCATGGCAGAGCAACCGTGCATTAGGCTGTGCGACACTAATAAACTTTCTGTAATATTAAGGGAACGATTGAATCGATGAATGTCAGCAATAGACGAGTAAAAATCGCCGGTTCAACAAAAAGCCTAGGCAATAAGAACATAAAGAAAAGTAATTATACTAGCAGATAGAACTAGTATAAGAAAAAAAGGATAGCAGAAAAACTGGCGAAGATTATCCAAGGAAAATCAACAAGTCGGGTTGGGTTAAAGTATGTCTATTGAATAGACGAAAACCAGCAAGGTAAGAAAACAAAAAAGCAGGGAAGTAGTGGAAAAAAAACTACGAAAGAGCCTTGCGTTAAGAGCTCATTTAAAAGTATGATTCAGGGACGAGATCCAAGGAAGGAGAAAGGACTGGATGAACACCAACAACGAAGAGGCAAGCCTGGACCAGGTGCTTAGGGAGACAAATGAGCTACTCAATAAACTGGACAGTATCAAAGAAAAATCAAGCATTTCGGAATCCAAAAGCCTCAAAGAACCGAAACAAGAATATAAAAAAATGCCAGGGAATCACAGAGAAGTAAATACACAAGAGACACGATCAATTGTCTTACTCGGAGTAATTCTGCTCTTGGCTTTTCTTGCTTTGATTCTCCAAGTTGCAAGCGAAGGAAATAAGGCTGAAAACACCGTGACTGGTGAGATTGAAGGGGAAAAAACAAAATTATTGGAAAATCCAGATAACGATAAATCATCAAGGCCGACAACCGATCCCTCGTCATCAAGCCAAGAACAGGTTTATTTTACTGGTATCGACCTTCTAGTGACAAACAACTTATGCAATAAAAAAGGCAACTTTTGTATCTATGGATTAGCAAGCTTAGTTACGAGCGAAAAAGGCAGTGCAAACTACAAATTTGAAGATACAGCAAAGGGTGAAAGTGTAACCATACGTGGCATGATAGAAATTTTAAATATCAACAAAGAACCAGATGGAACCCGAACATTCAGCTTTTCTTTCAGGGATAATCAAGCAGAGACAACATCAGGATGGGCTGCAGCCGGTCACTTCATGATCGACAAAAATGCAAAACAACCGGGAATCATGTCACGCTTTCAAACAAGCGAAAGCTTTGGGCCCAAGACACCAGTGGGCCTTGAAAACACGTCCTATTTGTTTCCACGGTGATGGATAAAGATGACAAATGCTAATCAAAGTTTAAAAATACTGATAAAAGAAGAGAAACATTGTAATACCAAAAGTAAGAAAAAGTAGTAGCTTCGGGTGAGTAGAATGTATAATGACAAGAACCTGGAAGGGCCGTGCAAGGACCCCGTAAAAATGAAATTGCTCAAGCCACAGTTTGTTGCGGCCGTGGGAGCAAGGGCTATTTCAGCCGGGGTAGTCGCTGCGGGTTTAATCCTAGGTCTAGGCAGCAAAAGGAAAATCGAGCTGTACAGCTGTAGTTCAGATCAAGATATCGAGTATATCTTAAAGTCAGGGCCAGAATACTTGATAGTGAATCCAAGCCGGAAGTGGGGGCGCAACAGCTACCTTGTAAGTAAAGAAACAAACTCAATACCCAAAAACTGGCTATTACTCGGAATGTCCATAGAAAAAGCTGATAATAAAGAATTTGAACTCAACGCTTCCAACCCCAATGCATACATTGGAAATATAATATTCAAGCATGAATCACTGGGTCTTGAGGTAAAGTACGGAGCGAAGGGAGTGAAGCCATGGAAGGCAATCTGCAAGCCAAGTGCTCAGATAGCCAAGGTGCAAACTGCGGCAAACAATATACCAGTTGAATACTTGATGGAAAGACGAAATAACCTGTCATTTTTAAATCCCAGCTTAGGGCAAAAGAATTTTAATCTATTTCTGTATAATGCAATAAAGACCAAGGAACATTCAACATATGGCATATATCAGCTTTTGTCTGGATTAACAACAAGCACCCTTACCGGCAATGAAAATCTGATCATGCAAGCTGCTCGAGAAGATCTTATCAAGGCCAATTCTTCTGAATTTCAAATATGGGAATTTGCAGGCACTTATCGTTACAATTGGCAAATTAGCAGTGAAAGTAATGAAGCCAATATGAATGCTGGTACCTGGTGCAGGGAACAACAATATTCAAATGTTGCGGCGTATACCGCCGAGGGCTTTAAGGTTGTAAGCTCAAGCCCAGAGGTCCGCTCTACAGTTGGTTGGATCAGGCGCGACTATCCAGACGGTCGTTTCAGTGGATTTGTAAACTACAGAGCGGAGTGTGACGGGGTAACATACACATTAAAGAAGGAAGGCTCGGTTGACAATGAAAATGAGAATGATTTACGTCAGTATAATTAAGTACTATCACTTAAAAAATTGGCCTAAATCAAAACAGTGAACCTGCATCAACGCATGATTAAGGTCAGTAAAACAATGGCTTCGAGAGGTTTCTCGAATCAAACAGCGCTATTTTTGATCGCTATTGGTTACCCACTTGGCCTGATAGGCCTAGCAATCATTTATTCTAGTGTGGTCCAAAATACTGGAGGTTCGCCTACGGTTAGTCAGGCTAAAATTGTGCCAAACGAACAAATAACCGAACAAACAGCCAGGTCTGTGATTGAAGAGTGGTGGGGAGTACGCTCTAGGATTTTTGCATCACCTTATGATGCGGCCGCTGCTTCTGATTCAGTAGCAGCGGGTCCCCTTTGGTCTGATCTAAACAAAGTAGATGGGCCTGTTGCTTGGCTTAAAAACAACAATCAAAACTACACCTACCAGGAAACAACAATTAAACAAGTTGTCTCATTTGATTCTCAGCATGTAACCAACCCAAGTATCGTTGTAAGAGTGAAGTACCAAGATATTCTTAGTGGTCCGGGTATCTATCGACCATCCTCGAATACGGCCAACTTTAAATATATCTTCGCCGAGGAGGGAGGTAGATGGAAAATATGGAACTACGAAAAAGTTTAAATTGCAAACACCTCATTTGACCGTTAAATAGAATGAAGAGAAAAAAAGCACCTAGAACGAGCATTGCTAAATCTATTCTAATAGCATTGCCAATAGGGATGCTCAGTCTACTTATAGGATTTGCCGGGTACAAACTTTTCGATCTTCAAAAGGAAAAAATTACTCTGCCTGTCTCTTCACCGCTATTAAACACACACGATAAAATATGGCCAGACGTCCAATATCTAAGCGACTCGGGAATTAGACCATTAACAGAAGAAGAGCTATCAGCGTGCAGAAAGGCGATTAAAATAGGGGGCGAAGAACTTGAACAAGCTGCGCAATCAAATTATGGGAATAGGGATGGGTTGGACATAATAGGTCGGCAAATTCCCAATAAGCCTGAAATAATTGTAATTCATGAAACAGTTATTCCGGCCAGCGAAACCATAAAGCTTTTTCAGACTCCACATCCAAAAGACGAAGACCAGAGTAGCTATCATATTCTTGTTGATAAAATAGGAAATCTAATAAGAATTGTTCCCGATGAAAACAGGGCATATGGGAGCGGTTTTTCAAAGTTTGGAGACTTTACTGTGCACAGTAAGTCTCCTGAAAACTTCTCTATTAATAATGTAGCACTCCACATCAGCCTTGAAACACCTGTCGACGGTAGGGGAGATGTACAGAGCCATTCTGGATATAAAGACAAACAATATAGTTCGTTGGCTAAACAGATTCTTCTATGGCAGGCTAGGTATGGGATCCCAGTATTCAGGATTACAACGCACGCCAGCGTAGACCGAAGTCATAGCCGTTACGACCCGCGATCATTCCGATGGGATGAATTTGACTACTATCATCGTTTGTACGCAAGAAACTGTAACCTTACTATCCTCAATCAACCTACTTAAATCATGTCAGGACAGAAACCAATCCAAGAAGAAAAGCATACATCAATTGCTTATCTACTGTGGGGTTTAGGATTTGTTGGAATCTGTGGATTACAACGTATGTACCTAGGTCAATACGGACTTGGTACTACGATGTTGTTAACATTTGGATTCTGCGGAGTAGGGCAGCTTATAGAAGTTTTCACAATTCCTCAGGCTACTCAAGACGCAAACGCAAGCAATGGATATCAGAGAACATCAGTAAAACAAGAAGAGAATACGCAGAGAGAAGCGCAAGACGTAGAAGCAGGGGCTAAAGGCTCAAAAAATGTGGAGTTAGACGAGTTAGATATCGAGCAAGAATCAATAGCAGAGGTGATGAAAAAATTAAGGCAATAAAATATTGATAAAATTTATTAAAATATTTCAAATTTATTGAATTTGACCAAGCCTAATCAAGTCATATCGGTCGCCGTTTTTCTCAACAACAGCGAGTTCATCAAGGCTCAGGAAATTAGCACCTTGTCCATTTCGATAGATATTATTACGATCCGCATGACGCTTTAGTGTACGAGCAGGATCAGTTGAATTTGGAACAATATTGGGGATCAAGTAAGTGTGACCATCACAAGGGATGGCAATGAATTCAGACTGTGTCCTACTACTGGCTTGTGCACTATCGCCGTCAATAGTGAACCGTTTCACATCTTCAAGACCTTGCTGAGATTGAGGTGTTTCGGAAACGAAGTAATGCGGGTGAGCGGAGATAAGGAAGTATTCACCGGTAGCTACAGCTTTCTTGATTAGATCAACCGTTAATGGTAGTAGCTCAGAAGATTGTCTTGCGGTTTCAAGTGGATAGGGGGTGCCTCCAGATGCTATACCTTGGATCCTCAGAGACTTAACTGAATTAGTCTGCAGCTGCTGAGTTAGGCTAAAAATATCAGTTTCAAGTTGTTCAACTTTAGAAGAAAGTTGATCAATTTTAGCCGATAGCGGAGTAATAATATAAGAGATTTTATCTAAGGTCAATGCATCTGGATTGAGTGTAAAATTAAGTGGTTCTAATGAAGCAGACTGTTTGGCTAATTCTCTAGAGCGCTTTCCAGTAGCCCTGTTGACGCGTTTTTGACTCTGGCTTAATCCTAGCAGCTTCTTTACAGCAAACGCAACAATGACAGATAAAATAACAATCCCAAATACAGGAACAAAGCCAGCAAGAATATCTCCGAAGTTATTGGAATGATTTTCAGCATTCGCACCATTTATTCCAGTAGAATTAGTAGGCGATTCGTTTTGAGTGTCTTGAAAACCATTATCAATTAGATAGCCTTTTAAGTTTGAATCATTTTTAGCAAGCTTAAGCAAATTATAATATGAGAGCTTGACAAGCAGGCAATTGTCTATTTGGAAATCATCACAGGCTTTCTGCGTAGGTCCAAAGAAAGTGGCTTCTTGAGTTATAGAATCATAAACAATTTCACCCTGATAAGCTTTAGATAGCCGAGGTTGTGGGCATTCAGAAGGATTGCCTTTGGTATAGATTGTGCAAGATGCAAATTCTGTCTTGGCTGGAATGATGAATTTTAGTGGATTAATCGAAGTCATTGCCTAAGGATGTAGAGAGAAGATTGATCGGAATTAGCTCTTAGCCCATTTCTTCGCCAGCACCCTAAGCAGGCCCTTGTGTGCAACGATGAAGCCAGGGTCAGGCTCATAGCTTTGCCTAGATCCGCCTCCGGTTGTTCGCCGGCTGTTAAGCAACTGCTTGACCTCATTCCCTAAGTCAAATGAAATCTCATCGAGTGCCTCAGTGCCGGTCTTAGCCCCAAGTGGGGTAACAATATCTCGTATTCCACAAACCCTGATAGCTTCGTTAAAGACCTCAATGAAATTACCAATCTCGGAGAAATCATCAATAGCAATAGAATTTATTTCTTGACATTCCTGAGGCAGTACAAGTTCGTCCTCTGCGCTAAAAGTGATTAAACCTAAATCGGTTTGGAACTTCATTGGAATGCCAGCATATGCCTCGGTTGTGGAATTAGATAGACCCCTTAGCCGAGTTTCATCAACAATCAAGCCTCCTGCGGCCTCCTGCTTAGGGTTTTTAGAAACTATGGTATCTCGACGATCATCTGTGGAGAATCCTCCTGCCCTCGCAAGAATAAACGCAAGGAGCTGGTTGACCTCAGATGATTCGCTGTACTGACCGTCAGGATCGATCCAATTGATGAAACGTGATCCATTACCGCCCAGATAGACAGGTGTGGCACCCTCTTGGTTAAGATATCGTAGTACCAAGCCGATATAGTAATAAAGACCCGCATAGGACAAGGCCAATAGGCCTCTAAATTTCTGGATGCTATCGGTGTCGCTAGCATTACGCAGGCGCTCCAAGACTGTGCCACCCTTGAGCCTTAGGTAGCTATCAAGATAGGCATCGAAGTTATCCCCACTTTTTTTGAGATCCAAAAGGAGCTCTTTTGACTTATCTTCCGAAAGGCCGAATACCTCGCCTATACGGTCAATATTCCACCGGAGAGTATTATGGAAAATATCCCGGCCTGCGAATGGGATTGATAGCTGGTGAACTAGTGACATATCCTTCCAGATACTAATATCGGAAGTACCACCACCCACATCAAGGCAAGTTGTATAGACTAGCTGCTCCCGTAGCTCATCTGCGAAATATTGAGCGAATGCAATACTCTCTGTCTGGAATGCAGTAGCCGCTGTTCCGTCAGTTCCTAGCCTGTGGCGAATATTACTAACTTTTGCTGCGGCACGAAGTGACCGCTCCCAAGCATTCTTGTAACGACTAACTTCGGAAGCAGCAAATGCAGTTGGGTAGGAGGCCTTCCAGGTGATTTCACTAACATCACTCTTGGCCGCATGAGCGCTGACCATATTGACCAAGGCTGCAAGGAAGGCGTCCAAATATTTTGGTTTTGTCCACTTAATATCACTCACTACGTATTCGCTGAGGGAACGTTCGTCAAGTGAAGGTACGTAAACCCTTGATTTAGTAATAAAATCAGGTGTAGTCTCCGCTTCACTTGAACCACGTACGGTCAATAAGGTCGCCAATGGTGGATTGGAGCCATCTGGTGGTGCAGTTAGAACTCCAGGGACAAAGAAGTCTTTATTAGTATCAAAATTTTCAGGTGTATCCGTGATATTAAGGGTTAGTGGTGACAACTCAAGTCTCTCCCTTGATCCAGCCTTTGAGACATGGAGGTTAGTGAATGACGTACCGAAATCAACACCAATAGTCCACTTGCCGGATCGCCCTGCACTGACCTCTGGTGTGAGGATAGGGATGATACCAAGATGGTCCCCACGTTTATCAATCAAGCTAAGGACACTTGGATGTTCATTACTCTGCCAGATCCGATAAATTGTCCCAAGGTCACCATCAAGAACAGAATCCTTGGAGTCGGCTGTTGGCATTTCAACAGTAAACGCATAGGATGAATTTGACCTTTCTTTACCTTCCTGCACAGCCAAATAGAATGTTGACCACCGGCTATCTGACGGGAGGTTAGGCCATAACGAGATATATGGAAGTTGACCTTGAAGCTCGTCCTCAGACTTGATTGCATAGTCCTTGTAAATTGCCAATCGAGTTGGTCGGTTATCAATGCCACTTATTTCGAGCTCAAATGATACTCTTACCCCATTACCTTCTGAGGTTGCAGTAGGGGTCATCCTTAAGCGAGTTTTTAAGTCTTCGCTACAAAAAAACTTGCATATCTGATGGTTAATTGGTGGAATTATAGTTCTAGTTTCGCGATCAGGTTGAATTTCATCCAACCAGCTTCCAGACAGGATTCCTGAGCCTCGATACCAGCGCATTCGTGGGAGGAAAAAGTTGTCTGCGACCCAATACGTCCCGAGTTGGTTACCAGAACTAGAATCGCCTTGGAAAGCGGCAAGTGTAGTGGCTCCAGCCACACAAATTTCATGGCTGGGAAGGTTAAGAACCTGTGGTATAAGATCCTTATCTACGAAGTAGAGGGGGCTAGAATGTGCCTTGATCCCCGGTTGAACTCGAACATTCGAGCTACTCTTAATTGATCCTGGATCAATGACTTGGGCAAGAGCATCCAACGGTTTTGGATTAAGGGCAACTCCAAAAATTTGAAGACTCGTCGCGACAGTTGTTGCTGTCGCAGCATTGGCGCCAAAATCCGCGATGTACTCCTGGATAATCATTCCCAGGCGATTGCTCAAATCCTGATTGGGGCTATTTACTGTCAGAACAGACTGCTTAATATTAGTTAGCCATGCTGCAAATGCAGATTTTTCTTGCTGTCCAAGATGATGCTTTGGATCGCCATATCTAAAAATCGTTTTGCCGCGATTACCAGGGCCTGTTATTTGAACTTCCTCTAGCCAAGGAATATAATCAGCTAGTTGCTGTGGAAGCCAGATTGAAGGTACCGCTAAGGTTGCTGGTGATGAAAATCCTAGTGGGTGACCATTCAGTGTAAAGGTATAAATTGTTTCCCAAGGATTAGCGCCAGTACTTGATAGCAGCACGGAGTCCTTGACTGATGGCAGAAGCCCTACCAATGAGTCGGCGAAAGGATTTGCCTGTGCAAGGTCATTTAGCTTGATGATCTTAGCCTGAATCGGCAGATTCTTAACCTTGGCGAAGGCTAGAACTGCCAAAAAGCCAACATATTCATGAATCAGTTCCTGCCGATTCGGATACTGATCTGTAAGGAAAACAGACTGGAAAAGGAGGGCTCGTGCCCACGGACTTGGTATGGAATTAATGTTAGTGCGAACAGCTTGCTCATACTTGAGTGCTTGCGCAATCGTTCCAAAGATGGATTTTGAGCTCAGATTCCATTGCCCCTGAATTGGTCCAGGAGCAAGCGTGTTGCGAAGCTGGGGAAGTAGAGGTCTCATTTTAGGTCTCCTGTTCAGATGATTTCGTAGAGATTGTTGACTAGGCCTGCCGTGCCCTCAAGACTATGCTTGCTATCAGCTAGATGATTCTTTAAGAGATCGATACTATCTCGCCATTTTTCTCGCTTAGCCACCGTCTGCCCAATTACCAATCTCTCTAGTGATTCGAGGTACGCACGTGAAGGGTCAGGCTCTAATCCGTCGTATGGTTTAAATGAACAATCTCGGATATCAGCAAGCTGCTCTCTAGCAGAACCAGACCAGCATAGTTGCTGAAACCATTGAAGGAAGTCAACAGACCACTTGTCAAAAGCAGCGATTTGCCTGCTTTGGTCTTCCCTTTCAACATCTGGCCTATTTGTACGTTCTGACAGGGAGAAGAATCTATCGAACCAGGGAGCTGATTTTGTAAATGAAGTTTTTGAACTATAGCGTTGCGCTTCTCTCAACTCGTTATAAAGGTTAAAGTGCCATGCATAGCAAGTTCGCAGCGTTGCCTTGAGTGATTTCGAAGTCGTTTCACCAGGGAAATCCTCCCATGTCATCAAACTATCATCTGAGACTGTTAAGTAAGCACCATTGCCATAACCTGAACCTGCATCGGCTGTAACAGCAGATGCAGCTATTAACTCAATACAACTTGATGGATTATTCTGGGTTGGCCCACCGCTTGATGGCCTCTCATACCGCTGTTTAGTACCATCACCGACAAGGTATATGCAGTTGAAGCTATCACCAGCAAGGCGAGCTAAATATTGAAGTGCTGCATCTGTGTTAAGGGTAAAGTTTTTCGCTTCGGCATATATATCTTCATCATCAGGAACATCAAAATCGAAGTATGGGAGTAATACCGAGGCCGTAATTTCGACTGCATCTCGAACCCCTTTCAGTTCCCTTGATAGCAGTGTTCCAAGAGTGGGCAAACCAGATGAGCCTGTACCACCAAAGATACTCCCAAATAAATGGATCCTGGGTTTATCACCGTTGGCACAATCCGCTTGAATATCATTTATCAATTCTGGCCATGGTCCTTGGCTAAACCCGGTTGACTTGATGCGACTTACTACGGCTGATCCAATAGATGGTCTGCCCCTAAAGCCTAGGGAAAGGTCTGCTTGTTTTTCCTCGGGAGCCACAAGACAATCGTACAACTCACCCAAACCTGTATCAACGGCACGCATACCAGCCTCACGATAAATGTCACTTAGCGTGAGCCGGTCAGAATATTCGCCTAGTGGATTCCAATACCCGTAATTTTTCAATGCTCCACTAAAGAGGCTTACATTCGTATCTCTGAAAAGGTCTCCAGCATCTAGAGCGCAGTGAACAGTCTCTCTAGCGCTCTGGAGATTCCCATTAGATGCATCAGCGTCGACGAGTAGAACACCCATCCTTACGTCCTTGCCATAGGCTCCAGAAGCATGCAGATGAACCGCAGCTTGAATACATTTTGCCCCTGTACCACCAATTCCCAAAACATAAAGTTTTTTCATCACCGTTTCTCCGTGAATGTGTTGAGTTCATAGCTCATTGGTGGTATAAATCTGAGCGTTCTTTGGCTTAGGAAACAAGTAGGCAACCAGAAAAGCAACAGGCCATTTACTAATGTAAGAGGGATTAAGAATTCGTATGGCGGCGCGTTCACAAAGGATGCCCCACCTAAAGCTGCTTGCGTTGCAGGGGCCTGAACTATAGTAAATTGGATAAAGAGAACCAAAACAATTATATTGCTAACAATAGCCATCCCCAGAAGACTAAGCCATATGGTTATGGTTTGCTGCGCCTCTTTGCCATTTGCACAGCGCTTATTGTAGCTGTAATTTACCCAAGCTAAAAGAAAACCTACATATAAAAGGGTGCTCACCGCACTTGCAGGGAAGTAAATCTGTTGTGCCCATGCAGCTGGGCTCTGTAGGGAAACAGGAAGAACATCAGTAATTAGGCCAAACGTGATGCCCATAATCCAGATAACCCCAAAGGCGATCGAAAGGCCTCCGACGATATACCGTGTTTTCATGGTGCGGTTAGCATAAATGGTTTTGTAGATACCAGAATTGTAGGATCTTGAGCATTGTATGGTCAAGCAATAAGGCATGTAGCTTAGCAATAAGATAGGGTTCCTCCCTTAGCTAGGATTCCTATCCCTTTACAGCCGAGCATATTCGGGCTGGGCTGTATAATGTTTTAAATTTACGAAAAGCGAACTGATCAGTTTCACCCCTAATAGATTGTATCAAAGCAAGCAGTCTCTGTGTTCTGGCACCATCTAGCCTTGTTCCAGATGTATTCCAATCAGCCCATCTTTCTTGATCTAGCCGTGCGGCATCGACACTAATATCAATAATGTTTATGATTCCCGGGAAAGTCGTAAAACGCGTCGAGATATATGTCTCATTTTCGGACAGAACTGCACCCGTTACAGATGAATTAGTGCTTAGGAAAAAGGTCGAGTCAGTTACCTTGCCCGCTCCAAATCCAATTATTGGATTAGACCCAAATCGGATTTCTGCTTGTTGATTGGCACAGCCTCTTTGCTTCTGTGATAGCAACCATCTGTTGGGATTTTGGACGTTTAATTTTCCAGACAACCCCTGACTTAATGTAAAGACTGGGACTAGGCAACTAGCAGGTGCAATGCTCGTTTTTGCTATTTCAATAAATTCGGTTTTGCCACTGTTTGGATTAGATGAAAACCTTGAAACCTGTAGAGATTTGGCAAGTTCTTTATTCTTAGCAAGCCTGTCAACAATCTTTTCTACCTTATCAGTTGGGCCCAATGCCAGTATATAAAATGGCCTCAGGCCTGTGTATGGAAAAGACTTGAACGCTCCCTGAACAGCAGGGTATACGCCACCGGCGAACATACTACGAATACCGATAATGGCAAGCTCGTTACCATGATAGTTAGACCTCCGCCAGGGTAACCATCCACTAGTTCCACCATCGAACTCTAATTTCGGCTTGATCGCTGATACAACTTGTTTAATGGAAGCATCATCTGGCTCGAGATCACTTATCAGAATGTCTACGCTTGTGGGATCTTTGCTCACAAATTGCTCGATAGAGCTGCTTATTTTAGGCCATTGGCCTTTCATTTCATTGTAAAATTGAGGACGCCGTGCTGCTAAAACAGAAGCTACAACCTTCTTACTTAGCTTTTGACTGATCCCTCCCTCCCTGCCAATACGCATAACTCTAGTTGTACTAGCAGTGAAACCTAATGCAGAATTAATTCCTATTGTTGTATCAATTTCTTCAAGGGCTTTATGAAATGAAGAATCATTTACTGCTGAAAAACCTTGCATGGATCCACTTCCGTCGATCGATACATTGATTACTCCTTGAGATTGTATAGATTCTTTGGCGTCGCTTGCATTGTATCCAGGGCAAGGAGTAGTCTTGCAACCAGCAATCAACATTAGGCATAATATCGGGAAACATTTTGCAGAATGGCCCAGGGTTATATGAAAAAGTCTCATTTTATATCTCTGTAATAAGCTTGCCTTTGCCGACAATTTCCCATCGTGCTCCCCGTTGTAAGGATTGGAGTTTGATTGGATCTTCTACCCATGCTGATGCCCATTCAGATCTAGCACTACTGAGATCGAATACTTGCCTAAGCAAAGTAAGATGAGAAAAGCGTTCAAACGACATCTCTTCCAAGTAAGCCCATTCAGTACCATTACTTAGCCTGACGACTCTCATATATCCAGAAGAACTTCTTCTTAATCTTAGTGTTTCCACTTCGAGTTCATGTTTCTCAAGTTCGGCCTGCACAGAGAAGGGCCTTAACCATTTTGGATGCTGAACTATTATTTGAACGAGTTCAGCTTTGTCGATATCCAAATCTGGTGCCCCTCGTGCATTAGATTCTGACTGGTTAGCGCCTACACCAAACATCCTTACTCCATCACTAGTAGTGGGTCCTCTTCTACTCTCAACCTCTTCAACCCTACTAATTAACTCTGCTACAACTTCTTCTGTAGCCAATAGCCTCTCCCTTACGTAGACCAGCGTGTCAGCCACTTCCTTGACATTTCTTATATTTACTCGGATAATATCTTTTAGCTTGGATAATTCTTCGGACATTTTAAAAATCGCGTAAGTAAATTTAGCCTGGGCTACATGATCTACGGAGGTCGCCTTAATAAAACTATACACTGCCTGGGGCGGGCTATAATATTGGGAGCTTGCAGACACGGCTTAATGCGTACATTACATCTTTCTTTGGTTGCGATGCTTTCAGTATTCTTGCTTTCATGTGGCCGGCAAGCTTACAATAGTCTTCCGCGATCAGTTACTGTGGTCCCCCCATGGTTTTCGAATTTTCCATCATTTCCCAATAGCTTTGGCTTTAAGAATCTTGGAACGGCATACAGCCCAAGTACTCTTTTCCTCAGTGATAATCTTGCGGATGGAGGTGATGTGATTTCAGTTGCCCTGAATGGGCAGGTTGTTCTTGATAACCTAAGAATTCATACCCCTGACAATGAACCTCCTCATCCGTTGATTTTAGCGCTTAAGGAGGGAGCTAATCGGATAAATGTTGCTTGTCGCCAAGACCCAGATGGATTAGGCTGTACTCTGCAGGCCGAAGTTTCCAATACCACTGCTGGGCAAGGAATCACAACTATCAACGAAAACTATATTCCTGAGGGTCAGTTTGCTAGCTTCGTAGTAGAGTACAAACCATCTAACTGACTGTCGTGCCCAAAGATAAATTGCTATTACGAACGGCGTCTACTAGGGCCCTCAATTCTGCACGAGGTTCGTCGAATCCACTTTTGCCTGTATTAGCAGCGTTTGCCTTCTTCATTGCATTTGTTGGTCTTTCGCTCTGGTTCACCCAGCGTGCAAAGGGGCCTCAAGTTGCCCCTCAGGGATCAAGTGCTGGCAAATTCCCCACTTCACAAGCTCTCCAGTCAGTGCCCGCAGCTGTCAATCCAAACCTAAACCTTGTGCCTGGATTCCCAGCGAGGCAATCAGCACAGGCTTCATCTCCTTCGCCTGCCCCACCTCAATCACCATTTTCATCTTCTTTTGCTTCTCCTCAATCAGCAAATCTTGATGCGTCTACTGCCTATCAGTTAGTTGAGTCATGGCTTTCTTACAAGAAAGCCGTTTTCTCAGCACCTTATAACATTTCATCTATTGAGAATTATCTTGTCAATCCAGGCCCCCTTTATTCAGATATAACCAGGTCGGGTGGTTCTATTGACTGGCTTCGTTCCAATAATTTCTCGTATTATTATAGAGAGCTTAAGATTTTAGGATCTTCTGATTTCCGGCAGTTCCCGGATCGTGCTCATTTAACTGTTCGCATTCTTGAAGACCTTGAACTGCGCACTCCTCGTGGTATTGATCGATCCAAATCCGGCCGGAAAACTCAATCTTGGATCTACGAGCTTAAATTCAATAAAGGTAAATGGCTAATTTATGACTATCGAAAAGACGTTTGATGTTTCCGCTAACTCCTGTATCCTTCCACCGCAGCTGATGGCTGTGGTGGAAGGATACTCAGCAGCGCTTTCTTCCCCAATGTGTTAGGTATAGTAATTGCTATTAAGATGACTCCACTGTGGCTACTGTTAGGACTGCTCGTAGGTTTCCTATGTCAACTGGAATGCCCTCGTTGCGAGCTTAATCAATGGAAATGATCGGCCGCTGGCAATTTCTTCTAAGTTTTTACTGTCTTAGTCACCAACGCACAATTATCCGTAATTATGAGCTTAACCTTTTGGGCCATTTGAGATTCGGTCGATCTTTGCATACCAACCACCATGGCTCCTTGAGATCCGTCGGGAAGCCTTCCCTTCCTAGCTGATCTCAGGTCGGGCACTCATGTTGAACTGGCCTGAGCTATCGATATCCTCTCCTTCTCTAAAGCCAGGTTTCCTCGTTTTATTGGTGGGTTTCTACCCTTTCTTCATGAAAATTCACAGCTGTAGGGCCCCAGCAGCATCGATACAAGGTGCATCGCGAGGTTAGTTAGGTTGCATTGTATGGCCACCGAAATCAAGATTTTAGCACCACTATTATTGTTGTCCATCCAACGCCGATGTCGTGGTGATCACGCTGCTGGAGAAAACTTCCAGTTCAGCTGGTCCGGCTGGTTGCTCTTCTGAGTCAGCATCTTCTTTGTCTATCTAGAGCGAAAAGTCATGTTTTAGAAGATCTCTCTCGAGATTCGGGCCCTTGCTGGGAACTGAGATTAATCTGCTGCCCAAATTTGGAGGTTCTGCCATCTATGTCCAAACATTTCCCTGGGCGGCAGAATTCCCCATCGGGTCTATACTGGCATTGAACTTTGTTCTTCACTGGATTAAGAGTTGTCAGCTTCAAGTGCATCACCATTAAATCTATTAATTTGTCGGCACACATTTCCGTCCCTAATGTCTAGCCATTAGTCGTCTTTGACTGGGGTAATCTCAATCAGTTTTAAACCAATGCCAGCCTTTAGAAATCCACAGAACAATCACGTTGTACGTCCAGATAACGCTTCAATTGTTATTGGAGCTTTTCTGCTTGGTCCGATTTTCTTTTTCTGTATCGGCGAAGTTGGTCACGCGCTTGGCAACCTTCTTCTAGGTTTATTGCTTTGGGCTGTCCTTCTTGGTTGGATTGTTTGGATTGTGTACGCTTTCGCTGCGCCCGGAATTGTCAGGAATAAGTGGTTGACCAAGGGTTATATCGAGGAGCAATTGTAAGCGAATAGCGCAGAGTTCGGAAGTCTTTACAAGCTCAGGGTTTCGTGCTCTTCTTTTGATTTTTCCTCAAACTGCAATCCGCTTTTTTACCTTGATTTTTCTCCGATCAAGACCCAGCTTTGCTTCACTAGCGCTCCTTACATTGATGCTTGGTCTGATGACGGGCTGCCAGTCCCGGTTATCTAAGCAAGAAGTTGTGGAGCCTTCTTCTCCTGAATGCTCCAGCCAGGCTTTAAGCCCAGAAGTCCTCTTTGAGGGTGCCAAACCTGGAGTTGCAGTTGTTCGAACTGGCTCTATGGAAGGAAGTGCATTCGTTATTCGGCATACTGCTTCTTCTACTTACCTGATTACAAATTCACATGTCGTCGGAGATGCAAGTAGTGTCGCGTTAAAGTGGTCTGATGGTAACCAGGATACTGCGACCGTTGTTGCCAATTCGGGCGCATCTACTCCTCAGGCTGATTTGGCTTTGCTTGAGGTTAGGGGTGTTCGTGGCCGTGCCTTGGTGCTAAAGCCAATTGCTCCTAGCGTTGGAGCTGACATCGTTGCAATTGGTGCCCCACAAGGCTTGGAATTTAGCCTTACAAGAGGAGTTGTTAGTAGCCTGCGTGAGAATGGTCAGATCCTGCAAATTGATGCGCCCATCAATCCCGGAAATTCTGGAGGGCCCATCCTTGATAAGAGCGGTTGTGTTGTTGGTGTGGCCACCTTCAAGCTTGATAACAGCGAGGGGCTTAATTTTGCTCTTTCCTCTTCCATGATTGATGACTTTCTCGTTAAGTCAATTGGTAACTCCGGTGCTTCTACTTTTTTCTCTACCAGATCTGGTTCTCCGTCATCCCCCTTTTCAGCATCAACCCCTCCTGCTCAGGCGGGCCCTTCTCCATCTCAGATTAACGGCTCTAATTGTTGGTTTCAAGAAAGCCCTGGTTCTCAACAACTTGTTGGTTCTCTATGTCAGATCGCAGTTCGAAATTTTTCACAATCTCGTATTGAAGTTCAGTTGATTAACTCTAATGGCTTAAAGCGTGTAATTTATCTTCTGCCTGGTAATGCTGCCGAGGTCTATGTCGGAGGCAAACGTTTCAATGGAAACTGGCTAGAAGACAAGGATGGTGATCTTCGTGTTCAGATTGAGCCTGAGGTTTTTGCATTCCGCTCTCCCACTTAGCCACTTTCAGGCAGTATAGAAGTTTTCTGCTGTGACGTAGGAACCCTTGCTCGCTGAGTCGCTTCTCCTTGCCTTCTTTTAGCAGGAATACAATGCGATTATCATGAATGATCTTTTGTATACGATTGATTTGAATTCTAGTCATCAGTCAATCTGATAATGCTCCTTTCGCGGTTATGCATTCATTAATCAATCCCCCTGAAACCTTTAACTTTTTAGGTGCTTCAGAAAACAACAAGACTAGGTTACTCCGCTTTGTGAGCTCCTGGAAGATATGTATTTGATCGGAATTAATCTCAATTAGAACAGATCACAAGCCACCCAGGCAAGCAACAGGGTCGTCTTAGCTGTATTTGGCTTGACCATTTCCAACAGGTGGCTGCGATAAGCAACGTCATGCTCTCTCGTTGCGGCGGTTGGATGAGCAACCCCCCCAGCAAAGCCAAGAAAATCAGACATGGCCTTCCTCCATCCAGCCACTGTCCTTTCGGCTGGGCTTTTAAGGCTCCTGGCCTTTTGAATCAGCTCCTCCGCTGTTAGCTGTGGCCTTGGTGCCTCCTCCCCATAGAGAACACGCAAGTAGCGCTGTGTCTGCTTAGGCGTCATCCACCCCTGATCAGCAGTTACGCAAGCCCCTTCCTTCAGGTCGTCGATCAGCTCCTCTGGGCTCACTCCAAACCTTTTCGCCAATGATTGGCTGAAGATCGCTTGGGACACCACGTTTAAGCTGGTTTCCATTGCAAGCCTTTCGAACGTATGTGGGATGCTTCCTGAAGGCCACCTTTAGCTACAGCTTTAGTCACATCCTGATCTCGAGATCGCAGATGGTGCAAGGACAGTTCCGCCAACAGCTCCCAGCCCTAGCCAACAAGACCTACTTCAACTACGGCGGCCAGGGGCCGTTGCCGGAAGCCTCCCTAGAAGCGATCACCGCCAGCTGGCGCAGGATCCAGGAGCTGGGGCCGTTCACAGGTGATGTGTGGCCCTTCATCGAGGCCACCAGCGCCCGCCTTCGGCAGCGGCTGGCCCAGGAGTTTGGGGTGCCAAGCCAGCGGGTGGCCTTTACTGAAAATGTGACCTCGGGCTGCGTGCTGCCCCTCTGGGGCTTGCCCTGGCAGCGCGGCGATGAGCTGTTGATCAGTGATTGCGAACACCCCGGGGTGGTGGCCGCCTGCCGGGAATTGGCCCGCCGCGAGGGTCTCCAGATCGCCAGCCTGCCGGTGGCCGATCTGCGCCACACCCCAGCCGATGCCGAGGCCAGGGTGCTCGAGCGGCTCGAGCAGGCCCTGGGCCCTGCCACCCGCTTGGTGGTGCTCTCCCACCTGCTCTGGAACACCGGCCAATTGATGCCGATTGCGGCGGTGGCAAAACAATTGCAGCACCATCCGCGCCAGCCCTGGCTGCTGGTGGATGCGGCCCAATCGCTTGGGGCAATGCCGGTGGCGGAGGCTGCTGCCGCCGCCGACATCTATGCCTGCACCGGCCACAAGTGGTGCTGCGGCCCCGAAGGCCTCGGGGCAATGGCCCTTTCCGAACGGGTAGTTAGGGAGGCCCAACCCACCTTGATCGGCTGGCGCAGCCTCAGCCACGAAAGCAACGGCCAAAGCGGCTTCCACGGCGATAGCCGCCGCTTCGAGGTGGCCACCTCCTGCCTGCCCTTATTTGCGGGGCTCCAAACCTCCCTGGGGCTGCTCGATGCAGAGGGCAGTGCCAAAGAGCGGCTAGCCGTAATTCAAGGCCTAAGCCACAGGCTCTGGAGCGGCCTTCAGGCCATTGATGGCATCAGCACCCTGCTGGAAAGTGCCCCCCCAGCTGGGCTGGTGAGCTTCCAGGTGGAGGGGCACAACCCGGAAGAGCTGGTGAAGCAGCTGGGGGCAAAGGGGATCTGGATCCGCAGCCTGGATGATCCCCATTGCCTAAGGGCCTGCGCCCACATCAGCACCACCTGTGAAGAGGTGGACCAACTCCTCGAGGCGCTGATGGCGGTCAATGGCTTGCAGCGCTAGTTCGCAGGATCAGGCGCAGCGAGCTTGGAGAGCCCCGTAGGCCTCTTCGCGATCGTCGAAATGGATCTTGCCGGTGCCAAGGATTTGGTAGTCCTCATGGCCCTTACCGGCGATTAGCACCAGATCCTCAGGAGCTGCAGAGGCAATCGCCAGCCTGATCGCAGCGGCCCGATCCACCTCCACCTGTAGGGCCGTGCCGGCGGGAATGCCAGCCACCACATCCGCCAGGATCTGGGCCGGCTCCTCGGTGCGGGGGTTGTCGGAGGTGAGCACGAGCTGGTCGGCCAACCGGGCAGCAATCGCCCCCATCAGCGGCCTTTTACTGCGGTCGCGGTCACCACCACAACCAAAAACGCAAATCAAACGGCCCGAGGTGAAGGGGCGGCAGGCGCCGAGGGCACTCTCCAGGCCATCTGGGGTGTGGGCGTAATCCACCAACACGGCGGGCAAGGGGCCCTGGGCTGCCCCCAGGCTGACCCGCTCCATCCGGCCCGGCACCCCCTTGAAGCTGCCAAGCGCCCCCAACAACAGGGGCAAGGGCACCCCTTGCTGCACCAGGGAACCCACCGCCTGCAGCAGATTCATCAGGTTGAAACGACCCACCAAAGGCGACTGAAATTGGCCTGAACCATGGGGTGTCACCAGGGTGCCGGCCATGCCGCCAGAGCTGAGCTGGAGGTCACGCACGTGCAGCTCGGCGGAGGGATCATCCAGGGAGCTGCGCCAACAGCAATCCCCCAGCTGGCTGGCCAGCCGATCGATCAGGCGCTGGCCCCAGGCGTCGTCGCCATTGATCACCACTCCCTTGGCACAGCCCTGGCCGCCCAACTGGAGATAGGGGGCTGCAAACAGGCGGGCCTTGGCCTCGAAATAGGCCTCCATTGAAAGGTGGTAATCGAGGTGGTCCTGGCTGAGGTTGCTGAACACCGCTCCGGCGAATTGGCAGCCGGCCACCCTTTGCTGATCGAGGGCATGGGAACTCACCTCCATCGCCCCCACCATCGCTCCGGCCTCCACCGCCTGGGCCAATTGGGCCTGCAGCACATCGGCAAAGGCCGTGGTGTGTTGGGCCGTGACGCTATGGCCCGGCCAGCGGTTCACCAAGGTGCCAAATAGGGCCGTGGGACGGCCCGTTTCCGCGGCCAAATGTTCGATCAGGTGGGTGATGGTGGTTTTGCCATTGGTGCCCGTCACCCCGATCAGGGCCAAACGCTGGCTGGGCCGGCCCCAAAACTCCGCCGCCAATTCCCCAGCCCAACGGGCCACCGGACCATCCACCACCAGCACCGGATCCGCAGGGCCCGGTGGATTTGCAGCTGCTGCTGCTGCCCCAATCAGGGCCACCTCCGCGCCGGCCTGCAGGGCCTGGGGCCAAAACTGACCCCCATCCACCTGGTTGCCAGGCAGCCCCACAAACAGGGTGCCCGGCCCAACCCGGCGCGAATCACAGCTAAGCCCCGTCAGGTCGGCATTCGGCAAGCCTTCTGGCACCTCCAATCCCAGCTGACGCAGGAGCGGATGGAGCAGCAGGGCCATGGCGGGGCAACCGTCTTAGTGCCTATCTAAGCGCCTTGGCCAGGGAAACCGTTTTTAAGCAGCCAATCGGCCAGGCTTTTACCCATCAGGCGGGGCGGCACCCGGGGCAATTCCCGCCAGGGGCGGGTCCCGGCCACCTCCCCCTGCGGAGCGGGTATCGCCAGCACCGGCACCTCCAACCCATAGCGCGCCTGGAGGGCCGGATCGCCATCCACATCAACCAAGCTGAGGGCCACCACTGGCGTAAGGGCCCGCAATTTTTCCTCCAGGCCCTCACATAGGCAGCAGCCGGCCCTGGTGAACAGCAACAGCTCGCCCATGGCTGATCCCTCCATTAATCGGGCACTGGATCGCAACCGCAGGGTGTCCAGGGGTGGCAACGCAACAGCCGCCGCAGGGTCAGCCAGCTACCCCGCAGGGCCCCATGGCGGGCAATTGCCTCCAACCCGTAGGCGCTACAGCTGGGAATGAAGCGGCAGCGGGGCCCGAGTAGGGGCGAA
Organism: Cyanobium sp. HWJ4-Hawea; assembly: GCF_024345815.1. Taxonomy (NCBI): domain Bacteria; kingdom Bacillati; phylum Cyanobacteriota; class Cyanophyceae; order Synechococcales; family Prochlorococcaceae; genus Cyanobium; species Cyanobium sp. HWJ4-Hawea. The sequence continues at coordinate 71,514 of NZ_JAGQBV010000001.1, forward strand.
AACCACTGGCGATAGAAGCCAATTAGGGCAAGCAGCAGGGCACCCACAACCCCCTGGGCCTCAGCATTGGGGCCAACCGATAGGATCGATCGTTGGCGCAGCACGACTCAAGCCTGTAGGGATTTACCCAGCATGCTTGATCCGGCCTCGCCACGGGCCTTTCGGGCCCAATTTCGTCCCTTGATTTCTTTTCATGTCTCGCTACCGCGGCCCTCGACTGAGGATCACGCGGCGCTTGGGAGACCTTCCCGGTCTCACCCGTAAGTCCGCCAAGCGGTCTTATCCCCCCGGTCAGCACGGCCAAGCCCGTCGCAAGCGCTCCGAATACGCCATCCGCCTCGAAGAGAAGCAAAAACTTCGCTTCAACTACGGCATTTCCGAACGTCAGCTGGTTCGCTACGTGAAGAAAGCCCGTGCCCAGGAGGGTTCCACCGGAACCAACCTGCTCAAGCTTTTGGAAAACAGGCTCGATAACGTCTGCTTCCGCCTTGGCTTTGGCCCCACCGTTCCCGGTGCCCGCCAGTTGGTGAACCATGGCCACGTGACCGTGAACGGCCGCGTGGTGGACATCGCCAGCTTCCAGTGCAAGGCCGGCGACCAGGTCGCCATCCGCGAGCGCAAGCAAAGCAAGTTGTTGGCTGAAGGCAACCTGGCATTCCCAGGCCTGGCCAACATCCCGCCCCACCTTGAACTCGACAAGAACAAACTCACCGCCAAGGTGATCAGCAAGTGCGAACGCGAATGGGTCGCCCTTGAGATCAACGAACTGCTGGTGGTGGAGTTCTACAGCCGCAAAGTCTGATTCCCGACCGTTGTTATCGTCTATGCCCCTGGTCAGTCAAAGCGACCGGCCAGGGGTTTTTTGTGGTTTTCCTAGGCCAATCTTCCGCAAAGCGCCCTCCCCAAACGACTACCCCACGCCGGGAATTAGGCCCGACTTGAGTGGAGCGCACATCCAATTCAAACTCCAATCAAGATTTGCCAGGGGCGCAATAAATGGGTGTGGATCTAACTATCAGCGAGCCAGCAAGATTCAGGCATGCCAACCGAGAACGGCAACACATACATAACCAACCACAATTGAGACTTGAACGATCAATTCGAACCTATCCTGCTGCATTAAATAATTACCCCCATCCCCAACGCGATTACCACGAGAATGGGCATTAGACGACAAAACGAAAAGAATGTAGATCAAAATGCAGACGCAATAGCTGTATGCATAGAGTTGATCAAGGTAAGTAAGATAAGGCACCTCAGGGAAGCTTGCCTTATAGCCAAGATGCAGGAATATTAATGTCAGCAAGGCAGCTGTTGGGATCGCCAGGCGCGAGTCGCCCAACTTCCCATCCAGGGAAGGAGCCATTACCACGATGCCCATAACCACCACGAGCGGCAATATCCACTGAACGAAAACAGCCCAGAAGCCTGGGTCATAAGTAAAAAGAGCAGTTGCCCTGCTGTACCTTGTCTGGCTTCCCGTTGGAGCATCAGGACTAGACAGATAGCTAGCAACAGCCCGTTGCCAGCTGGTTTTAATGAGGCGAAAGCCACTTATATTTGAAAATTCACCGGCTATCGGGTCGGCGGTGGTATTCAATTCTGGGCTCAGAGATACAAATCTCGATTCACTGCTGAGCTCACTATCATCTACTTCGATGATGATTGGCAAGATCAGCCGATCAAAGGGAGAGTTCTCGAGATTAACATTTGGGATGAAGAACTTACCTGAATAAAACACTGACAACGAATACACCTTCCTGCCACCATTCTGCCTGCTAATTACTTCAGTGCGCTCGATTACAGTTGAATCACGATCAACAAGATTGACAATCTCGACGATCCCATCTAAAGCGATTTTGTGACGGGCAATCATATCCTGAACCTCCTGGCCCCATTGGAGCCAATAGAAGCCTTCAGCGCTAAAGCTTTGTTCAGGAAGGTTTATATTTTGAATTGTTCTGACTCTGACCGTCAAATTGATATCAAGATCGGCAGGCTTTCCTTTTTCGTTGATGGTCTCAACTGAGACGTAGCTTCTTGCACTTTGGGTATCATGGGTCTGGGGATTGTGCGGTAACAGCCTTGGAGCGCTGAACTGAAAGAACCCAATGATCAGTAGTGAAGTGAACAGCGCGAGATACAGCTGTGCCAGCCTAGGTTTGAGCTGCATGTGAGCACACAGAAGTTTGCCTGAATTATGGATGCTTGATGCGAGGTGCGCAATCAATTGGGGCATACCCCCTAGGAAATCTTGAAATCACGTCGGTCCACTTGTATACTGTATTGAGTTTTAAACCTTTCAATAACATGGCCACAGATCAGATGTTTAAGCCCCTTGGTCCCGCACCGATTCAGGATCCCTTCAGAGCACGTTTAAGCATAGGAAATCCTTGGGGCAGCGGCATTGCAACTGGTGCTGTTAGTAGCCTTTTCATGGTGCAGGATAACAACACTAAAGATGGCATCCTCTACGCTGGCGCCGCTGGGGGAGGTGTGTGGGGAAGGCCGTACACAGGGGCAACAGATGCATGGGGCCAATGGACTTGGCTAAGCGGCTCTAATGGATACGAAGGAGCTCAATCAATTTCCAAGATAAAGGTTTCTGATGATAACAAGTGGCTAATTTCAGGCCAAGGAGCCACAAGTAGCTTTGGAAATTTGTCGGGCTTGATAGACAAACCCCTGCAGGTTGCAGAAAGGCTTGCAGGCGGCTCCCTAAAATGGATTGCGAATGATGGAAATAGCCAAGAAAAACTAAAAGGAAAAGCCATAACCTCCCTAGAGATAGCTGACAATATTGTTGTTGCAGGAACTAATACGGGTCTCTTCATTGGCTCAATTGATTCAGAAGGCAAGCTCGCAACCCTGGGAGCAGCAGCGAACCTGAGCGAATCCACCAGCAGTTATATATCATCGATTGCAAAATCAAGTTCCGGTCGCCTTTATGCGGCTGTAATTGGCAAGGGTATATACACATCAACAATTTCTGAGCTCAGGCAAGCCCCCTCAAGGGAATGGAAGCTGATAGACAGCTCAGAGCCGCTATGCCGTGACAAGTCAATGTTACGAGTCACAACAGCAAAAGATCCAGCGACGGGCAAAGATATTCTCTTCCTGGCGACAGCTATAATTACAGCATCGAGTCCTTCTGGACTCTATGACTCAATAAATAAAGTTATTTACGATGAAAAGGTTACCAATTCAAACTGGCAAAAAGCAGATGTATCTGGCAAGATTGGAAGTGATCAAGCTATGTTTCATTCATCCTTTGCCTCCGATCCTACAAACCCAGAACAGGTATTTGCAGGCGGAAATTGGGGGCCAGGTGAGTTCAAGAATGGTGAATGGGTTCTGGCACATCTAGGATATACCGGAGCAATCGTAGCTACAGATTTCAGCGGCAATCAACCAAAATTTACTAATCTCTTTCCCTCAAAAGAAGAGCCTAATAACAGCGATGTCACTGCACCGCATGCCGATTCCAGAGATATTGATTTTATGCAAACGCTCTCTGGGGTAACACGCATTATCGAATCAGATGATGGTGGCATCTATATCAAAGATCTGGGTACAAGCAAAGACATCGACACAACAAAGCCCTGGAAAGGGTTAAGTGATGGCCTACGTATCACTGAAGGTTTCAGCTCGGATTGGAGCAGTATTGGCAACCTTGCCATTACGGCAATGCAGGATAATTCCACAGCAGTTGGGCGGTTTGGAAATCAGCCTGGCTGGTTAAATGTCACAAGTGGAGATGGTGCAATAGCGAGATTTGATGATGGAATCGTAGGTAGCGATGGCATCAGCAGGGCTTACTTTTCCGCTCAACAATATGGTTCAAGTGGAATTGTAGAGCAGAATTCATATGACTATTCAGGCACACTTCTCTCTAGTGATGTTCTAAACCTAAGTATCATTGATAAGTATGGCAATTTTCAAGACTGGTTTGATTATGAAAACACCTGGTACGGCGCTCTAAATTACCCCTTCTATCATCCAGCAGAAACAAGTGAATACCGCGCTGGGGACATTGTCTTTTCAGGAATGCGCAATATCTACGAGCAGGTTTTCCCGCACTGGCAGTCGGTAACATTAGGAGAGATGCTGCTTGTTCCATTAATAGCCGAAGATGCAGACAAAAACAAACCTAGATTCTTCACTGAAGTTGCCATAGGATCTAATCAAGCATTTCAGTTCAAGGAACAGAAGCCCTACAGCTGGGACGCATTGTACACAAGTTTCAATCAGAATGAGGATGTAGGCGGTACCCCCACCACCACGGCAAAACTATTTGGCCGCAAAGCATCAGCAAGCACACAACAAGACTGGTTTAAGAATGTAAATGCTTATCAGTTGAAGGATCTCTCCGCAAATCTGCCGGAATACGTCCAAAAAAACAATACAATAACTGGAATTGCAATCAATCCGAATAACCCAGACGAAATTTGGGCTACAGTTGCATACACCAAAATCTCATACACACAACAATTAAAAAGACCTAAAGCCGATTATTTCTCAGCCTCTTCTCTGATTTATAGCCCAGATGGTGGCATAAACTGGAGCATAGTGGCAGAGTCTGGCAAGAATGGAATTCCAGCTACGGCAAGCCTACAGCAGGTTGTATACGCCCCTAAAACTGAAAGTGCTGAATCTGAGTTATTCCTTAGTGGCTATGGAGGAGCGTGGCGTGCCTCAGTGGGGGCAACAAATATTCTCAGCACCTTCAAGCCAGTTGGATGGCAAGGTGCCGGAGATGACAATAATTTTAACATGTGGATTACGAATCTTGAGTATGATTTAGCAGATGATCTTGTTATTGCAAGTGTGATGGCGCAAGGCGCCTGGCTCCTTAGTCGCTCGAATAAAGAACTTGAGCAACTAGAAGAAACTAAAGCTGGCTTTAGAATTAATCAAGCCATCATCCCTCAGGATATATCCACACTAAGAAATCGAAAAAACAGGAAAATCTTTGGATCGATTGAGATTTCCCTGCAGCGAAGCAAGGATAACTTAAACAAAGAAGCAACAGTTGAATTGGTTTTACCAAGTGATGCTAGCAAGTACCTACAACTACTTGAAGTTAAAGAAAATATCATCAATAGCAGTAGTAGCAGGTATTTATTTAGATTTCCAAGTGGAGTTAATGAAATTAGCGTACTATTTGTCTCTAACCTTAATTCCATAACTTTGCCGGACAAATTGATTAATTTTAAGCTTGAAAATGCCACCAATGCAACAATAGCTGATAATTCAGGCAGCATATTTCTCTATGCAACTGCTGATATGATTACATTGAATCAAGAGGCAGAGGGAGTATTTTATTCAAACAAATCTAGATCCGAATCGAGTGAAAACTTGCCGTCGCAGGCCCAGCAGCTGGCGATTTTAATGCCTAGGGCAAATCTTAAGGCCGGTGAACAGTTATTTTGGTATCCAGTAAACAGTGACGGCTCAATCCAGAGCGGCCAGACTGCTATAAAGCCAACAGATTCATCATATCTAAATTTTGCAAAAAGTAAGTTTAGCTATCTCGCTACCGCTCGAGAATCTTATGATTCGCGAGCGCTTAGCCCGGAAAAAGCATTGGAAGCTTTTTCGAATCCCAGCGCGATTCTAAGCAGTGAAGGGATATCAATTGGAGATCTTGCAACAACGGCTGGCACCACACTGCCCTACGCTGATCGATTCGCACTTGCATTGCAAGATATAGAAGGGAATGTGAGGCTTTCTACCCTAGGTTTTAGTATTAATTCCAGCCCAGAATTGGATAATAGTGTTGTATTTGGAGCTCCTGGCATTGGATCACAGGTTGTATTGGCGCCTGGCGAGGGGCAGCTTTTTATGGTAGACGAGCTCACTTACTACGCTGCAAGCAATGCTGGCAGTTCGAATGTTGATTTTAATCTTGATGTTGCTAGATTCGGTGGCTACTTATCAGGGTATGGATTATTTCGTGTAGACAACACTTACGGCCACTTCCTGTTTGGAGATAAGGGGAAACTAGCCAATCACTTGGCACCGGGTAGCGTTGAATATGCCAGAGAGGCTTTTAGGCGATCACAGACGAATACGGTAGATGGGATTACAGGTTTGCCCATTCCTGGCTTTGCTCAAACAAGCAGATCTTCAATTCAACTTGCTAAGGGAAACTCATATGCTCTTTTTATAACTCCTAATCAGGTGCTAGCTTCGCCGGATCAGATCGATAGCCTATCTGAAATCTTGTTTTCAGTTAAAGAGGCAAATCTTGGGAAGGATCTTCAGCAAGTCTCCTTTGGTACTGGCTACTTTGCCTTTGAGGATATGGGCTTGCGGGGAGATCGCGACTTCAATGACATGCTCTTTGCAATTACACCAGTAGTTCAACCTATTGTGTAGCTTCTGAAGCCCCTGATCTTGCTGTTGGATACGTGTTCTTAGCGATGCCTGAGCACGCCTAGAACCACAAGCCCAACTACTGACGTAGGCTTCCGGGCCTCCACGGAAAGGCCAGATCACGGTGTTGCTCAAGAAACCCAATGGCAATAAACCTGGAGACCACAGAACAATTAGAGCAAGCCTCCCAGGCAGTAAGAACGGCTCTTCAATTAACTTTCTACCCTGCGAAATCAGTCCTCACCGCGGTGGGGGCTGATTTTTTATGCCCCATAGATTGCTGGGCTAGGGGTAGGGGGCTGGATCCTCCGGTCCAGTTTCCAGCAGGATGATCCACTCTTTCGGGGTGAGAATCAGGGCGTCACAACTGAGCGGTAACTGCTCGAAAGGCCACTGCCTAAATCGGTGCGACTGCGAACCGGCCGCCGCCCCATCGATCAGCACTAAATCCAAATCACTGCCCACACCGGCATCACCCCGGCCGTAGCTGCCGTAGACCCCTACACGCTCAAGCTCTGGATGCAAGCCCGCTTGCCCAGCCGCCCAGCTCGCCACATCCGCCAAGACAGCCTCACTTTCAGGCCATCTGAGCAGCGATTGATTTAACAAGCGCACTGGCATGACTAAGGGCGTCGCTGCTTTGCAGGTGGCCTCAACCCCTCAGCCCCCAATCAAGGTTTCCAGGGCTGCGGTCACATCGGCCTGGCGCATCAGGGCTTCACCCACCAGCACCGCATCGGCACCGGCGCCCTGGACGCGATCGAGATCTTCGCGGCTGAATAGCCCCGACTCGCTCACCAACAGGCAACCCTTGGCGCGGATGCGTTCGCCATAGAGGGCAGTGAGCTGCTCAGTGGTGGCTAGATCCGTGTCAAAGGTGGCCAGGTTGCGGTTGTTGATGCCGATCAGCTGCACCCCATCGAGGTCCAGCACCCGCTCCAACTCCTCGGCATCGTGCACCTCCACCAGCACCGCCAGGCCCAGGGCCTTGGCCACCTTCAGCAAGTAGCCCAGGTCTTGATCGCTCAAAATCGCCGCGATCAATAGGGCCGCATCGGCTCCGGCGGCCCGGGCCTGATACAGCTGGTAGGGGCTGAGGATGAAGTCCTTGCAGAGCAGGGGCAGCTCCACCGCCTGGCGCACCTGCACCAGCACCTCAAAGCCCCCCTGGAAAAACTGCCGATCGGTGAGCACCGAAAGACAACTGGCGCCGCCCGCTGCAAAGCCCTTAGCAATCGCCACGGGATCAAAATCCTCGCGGATCACGCCCTTGCTGGGGCTGGCCTTTTTCACCTCCGCAATCACCGCCGGCTTGCGGCAGCTGGCCTTCAGGGCCGCGACAAAGTCGATGGGCGCGGGCAAATCCGCCACCTGCTGTTTCAGTTTTTCCAGGGGCACCCGCTCGCGGGCGGAGGCCACCTCCCGGTCCTTTTCCCAAACAATCTTCTCGAGGATCGAGCGAGGTTCGCTCTCCTCATGGCGGATGGCGTACTCCAGGTGGAGCACCTTCACCTTGGGATTTGGTGGGCGGCGACGGAACTCCATCTCAGGCCACCATCGCTGCGGCTTGCTTGTAGGCCACCTCAACCACCTCACTGAGGGTGGGGTGGGTGTGCACCTCCCTTACCAGCTGCTGAACGCACTGGCGCCGGGCCACCGCATTGGCCACCTCCTGGATCAAATCGGCCGCATGCAGGCCATAGATGTGGGCGCCCAACACTTCGCCACTGCTCCTGTTGAAGAGCAGCTTCATCAGACCATCGCTCTCCAGCTCGGCCAGGGCCTTGGAATTGGCCTTGAAGTAGCTGCGCACCGAACCCAGCTCAAAACCATCGCTGGCGGCGAGGGCCTTGGCATCAACTTCCGATAGACCCACCGAACTGATCTCCGGATGGGTGAAGGTGGCCGCCGGAATGGAGCGGTAATCAATCTCGCGGGGGTGGCCAAGGATGTTGTCCACCGCCACCGTTCCCTGGGCCGCTGCGGTGTGGGCCAGCATCATCTTTCCGGTCACATCGCCCACTGCCCATAGGTGGGGTACCGGCTCACCATTCACCAGCACCCGCAATTTGTCGTCGACGGGAATGAAGCCCCGGTTGGTTTCCACCCCCACCGCCGCCAGGTTCAATTCAGCGCTGGTCGGCACCCGGCCCGTGGCCACCAGCACCGCATCCACCTCCAGGGTTTCCACGTATTCCCTGGTTTTCATGTCGGCCAATTCGATCTTGACCGGGCAGCCCGGCGTGATCTTGCGGGCTAGCACCCCTGCTCGGGCCTCAATTTCACGGCCTTCAATCAGATGGCGGGCTGCGATCTTGGCAATGTCTGGATCAAAGGTGGGCATCACCTTGTCGAGGGCCTCAATCATCGTGACCTCGCAGCCAAGGGCCGTGTAGACATCGGCGAATTCCAGGCCGATGTAGCCGCTGCCAATGATCGCGATCCAGCGGGGCAGCCATTCAAGGCTTACGGCCTCATCGCTGGTGAACACCGTGCGGCCGTCGGTCTCGATGCCCGGCGGCACGAAAGGATCGGAGCCGGTGGCAATGATCACGTCGCGGCAGCTATAGACCCGCTCCACCCCACTGGCCTCCCGCACCGCCACCCGCTGCTGGCCATCGAGCCGGCCCTTGCCCAAAAGAATCTTGGCGCCAGCCCGCTCCAGGGCCTTGGTCAGGTTGGTGCGAATCGTCGCCACCAGTTGGTTGGCGTGGTCGGCAATTTTTTGGCGCTCAAAACGCACCGGCGCCGCGTGGATGCCAAAACCAGCCAGATGCTCCGCATCCGCCAGCTCCCGCACCCGGCCGCTGGCCGCCAGCAGGGCCTTCGAGGGCACACAGCCGCGGTTTACGCAGGTGCCGCCCATGTCGCGCGATTCCACAATGGCGACCCTCAGCCCATGCTCGGCGGCATGTTTTGCCGCATCAAAGCCGCCATAGCCAGCCCCGATCACGATCACGTCGAAATCGAAGCTGCCGTTGGTTTGGGCGTCGCTCACCGGGCTGCACTGCGGTTACTGACGGCATTCTCCCCCGTCAGGTTCCAGAGCGCTGCCGCAGGCGCTCCAGCAACAGTGGCGCAGCGGAAACCGCCACGTTTAGCGATTCCACCGCCTGGCAGTGGGGGATCGTGATCAGGTGGGTGGCGATGGCCTGCAGCTCCGCAGCCAGACCCGCCCCCTCATTGCCCAGCAACAGGGCCGTGGGCCGTAGCCAATCCAGCTGCCAATAGGCCAGCGGACCCTTGCCATCGGCCTGGCTTAACCCTGGCGGTACCGCCGCGGCCAGCTGCATCCCCCGGCCTGCAGCAGCCCATAGGCGCTCCTCGAGCTCAGGGCGGCCGATCCTCTCGATAGGCAGGGCCAAGGCCGCTCCAGCGGAGGAGCGCAGCACCTTCGGCTGGAAGGGGTCGGCGCCCTCTGCCAACCAGAGGGCCTCCACCCCCGCCGCCAGGGCGGTGCGCATCAAGGTGCCCAGGTTGCCGGGATCCTGGAGGCCATCGAGCACCAACACAAAGCTGGGCTGGCTTGCCGGCACGGGCTGCCTTGCAGGCACGGGCTGCCTTGCCGGCAGGGGCTCGCTCGGCGCTGCCGGCGGGGCCAAGCTGAACACCACCCCATCGGCCTGGGCCGTGGTGGCCACTGCAGCTAAAACCAGCCCATCAACGCAATAGCGCCGCACCTGATCGGGCCAACCCTCCCAAAGCTCGGGGTGTTTGTCTGCCCAGGCCTGCGTGGCCAGCAGTTCAACCGGCAGCAAATCAAGCCGCCGCGCCTCCTGCAAAAGGTGAGTGCCCTCCGCCAGCAGCAAGCCCTGCTCCCTGCGGCCCTTGCCAACATGCAGCTCCCGCAGCCGCTTCACCAGGGGGTTGCGGCGGCTGGTGATCAGTTCTGGCACGCCCTAGAAGCTGTCGTGGCGCCGCACGTGCATGTGGTCGTGCACCACAAGTTCCTTACCTTCCAAATCCAAGCCCTTAACCGAGGCCACTTCGCCCTTTAGGCCCTCGGCCTGGAGGTTTTCGATCAACTTTTTGAGCAGGACGTCCTCGATGGTGGTTTGGTCGAAACCATCGGGGGTCAAGCTCTCAAGAAACTTGCCGAGCTTGGAGGAGATCACCTCCGAGGCATTTGAAATCTTGAGAACAATCATTGAAGGAAAAAAGTGCGGATGGGGAGACTTGAACTCCCACGACATTGCTGCCACTAGTACCTGAAACTAGCGCGTCTACCAATTCCGCCACATCCGCGTGGCTGCCGCTGAAGCGACCGGTCGAACATACGCCATCACCTAGCCGTTTCTGACCAGTTCGGGCGGCGGACGTCTAGACGCTCCCACTATTTGTTGTCAAGATGGGACTTCAATAGGGGCAGAGCCATCCCATGACCCTGACTGTTGTGCGCTCCCCAGTAATTCTCAACCCCCTGCTCCAGATCTCCGGGGGTCGCAAGTTGACCGGCGAGCTCAGCGTCAGCGGCGCCAAGAACTCAGCCCTGGTGCTGATGGCCACCTGCCTGCTCACCCGCGACACGATCCGGCTGCGCAATGTGCCGCCCCTCACCGATATCGCCGCCATGGGCGAAATGCTTGGCAGCCTGGGGGGCCGAGTTCTGCGGATTGGTGATTGCCTCGAGCTAAACGGCGACCACATCAACAATTCCACCGCCCCCTACGAGCTGGTGAACAGCCTCAGGGCCAGCTTCTTCTGCATCGGTCCCCTGCTGGCGCGCATGGGCATGGCCAAGGTGCCCCTGCCCGGGGGCTGCCAAATAGGTACCCGTCCCGTGGTTGAGCACGTCAAGGGGCTAAAGGCCCTGGGTGCCCAGGTCACGATTGAGCACGGCGTGGTGACAGCCGTGGTGCCTGGCCGGAGCCATCGACTCACCGGCGGCCGGATCCACCTGGATTGCCCGAGCGTCGGCGCCACCGAGACCCTAATGATGGCTGCGGCCTTGGCCGACGGCGAAACCGTGATCGAAAACGCCGCCCTTGAGCCTGAAGTGGTCGACCTGGCGGGCCTGCTGCTGGCCATGGGGGCCCGGGTGCGGGGCGCCGGCACCCCCACCATCACCATCTCCGGGGTCGAGCGCCTCCATGGCGCCGATTACTCCGTAATTCCCGACCGCATTGAGGCCGGCACCTTCCTGCTGGCCGCTGCGATCACCCGTTCCCACCTGCGCATTGCACCGGTGATTCCCGAGCACCTCGGTGCCGTGATCACCAAGCTGGAAGAGGCGGGCTGCCGCATCGAACACGATGGCATTGGCCTGACCCTTAAGGCCGATCAAATCAATGCCGTAGACCTGCGCACCCAACCATTCCCTGGTTTTCCCACCGACCTGCAAGCGCCGTTCATGAGCCTGCTGGCCACCGCCAAGGGCACCAGCGTGATCACCGAAAACATCTTTGAAAATCGCCTCCAGCACGTGGGTGAGCTGCAGCGCATGGGGGCCGCAATCCGGATGCAAGGCAACACCGCCTTTGTCGAAGGGGTACCCCGGCTGAGCGGGGCCCCGGTGCAGGGCACCGACCTGCGGGCCTCGGCCGCGATGGTGCTGGCCGGCTTGGCCGCAGAGGGCATCACCACGGTGAGGGGCCTGGAATATCTCGATCGCGGCTATGCCCACCTCGAAACCAAGCTCAACGCCGCCGGGGCCCTAATCGAACGGGCCAGTGGAGCCCAACCCCTAGCGAAGGCCGCGGCCTAAGCTCTTAAAGAAGGGAGCGTGCCGGAATTGGTAGACGGACTCGACTCAAAATCGAGCGCCTTCGGGTTTGTGGGTTCGAGTCCCACCGCTCCCATCTCTTCAGTGATGGACACCTACGCCCGCTTCCCGATCGCGCTCCAGCGCGGTCAGGGGGTTTGGGTGTGGGATACGGCTGGCAAGCGCTATCTCGACTGTGTGGCTGGCATCGCCGTTTGCACCCTCGGCCATAGCGACCGCCGCCTCAGGCGGGCCCTCTCCCGCCAACTGGGGCAACTGCAACACGTCTCCAACCTCTACCGGATTCCGGAGCAGGAGCAACTCGCCGCGGCCATCACCGGGAGCAGCTGCGCCGATCGGGTGTTTTTCTGCAACTCCGGTGCCGAGGCCAACGAGGCCGCCATCAAATTGGCCCGCAAGCACGGCCACCAGGTGCGGGGCATCGGCACTGAGCCTGGGCAAGGGCCCGTAATTCTCACGGCCCAGGCCAGCTTCCATGGCCGCACCCTTGCCGCCGTATCGGCCACGGGCCAGCCGAAATACCACCAGGGCTTTGAGCCGATGGTGGAGGGCTTCAAATACTTCCCCTACAACGACACCGCCGCCTTCGAAAGTCTCCTGGAGCAATGCGAGGCCCATGGCCCCAGGGTGGCGGCGGTATTGCTGGAGCCCCTCCAGGGTGAGGGCGGCGTGCACCCCGGCAACCGGGCCTTCTTTGAACGGGTACGCCAGCTCTGTGATTCCAAGCAAATCCTGCTGATCTTTGACGAGGTCCAAATCGGCGTGGGCCGTAGCGGCCGGCTCTGGGGCTACGAACAACTGGGGGTTGAGCCAGATGCCTTCACCCTCGCCAAGGGTTTAGGCGGCGGCATTCCGATTGGGGCGCTAGCGGTTAAGGCCAAGGCCGATCTGTTCGTGCCCGGGGAGCACGCCAGCACCTTTGGCGGCAATCCCTTTGCCTGTAGGGCTGGCCTAACCGTGCTGGCCGAGCTGGAAAGGCGCCAGCTGCTGCCCCACGTGCAGGCGATGGGCAGCCTGCTCCAGGAATTACTGGCCGGCTTGGTCAGTCGCCATCCCGGCAAACTTGAGGGTGTGCGGGGCTGGGGCCTGTTGCAGGGCCTGGTGCTGCGCTCGGAAGCGCCATCGGCCCCCGAGCTGGTCAAGGCAGCCATGGCCCAGGGCCTGTTGCTCGTGCCAGCCGGCCCCCAGGTGGTGCGCTTTGTGCCACCCCTGGTGATCAATCGTCGCCAGCTGCGCAGGGCAGTGGCCCTACTTGAGCGAGCCCTGCTCAGCCTTGGCTGATCCCTTTGACGACCTGATCGAACCCTTCAATCGCCGGGGCGTCGACCTGGGTCTTGATCGTCTGCAGGCAGCCCTCGCTGAATTGGGGCATCCAGAGGCCAGCTTTATGGCGGTGCAGGTGGCCGGCACCAATGGCAAGGGATCGATCTCCACCTTTGTCCATGCCGCCCTGCAGGCCTCCGGCATTCGAACTGGGCTCTACATCTCGCCCCATCTGCTGAGCTGGTGCGAACGCATTCGCATCGGCGCCGAGCTGATTGGGGAATCGGCCCTACGCCAAAGACTTTTCGATCTGCAGGACCTGGCTAAACGCCACCTGCTCACCCCCTTTGAGCTGGTCACGGCGGCGGCCTTTTGCGCCTTTGCGGAGGCCCAGTGCCCCCTGGTGGTGCTGGAGGTGGGCCTCGGCGGCCGGCTCGATGCCACCACCTGCCACCCCAACAGAAGCGTGGTGGGCTTTGGCCCCATAGGCCTGGATCACCGTGAATTTCTCGGCAGCACCTTGGCCGCCATTGCCACCGAAAAGGCCGGCGTGCTGCGGCCGGGCACGGTCGCCATCAGCGCCGCCCAAAACCCTGAGGTGGCCGAGGTTTTAGAGCAGCAAGCAGGTGCCATTGGTGCCGAGCTGCGCTGGGTAAAACCCCTAGACCTCGGGCAATGGGATCTGGGCATTCCCGGCGAATTGCAGGCCAGCAATGGGGCCGTGGCCCTGGGCATGCTCCAGGCCCTCAAGCAGGCCGGCTGGCCGATCAAGGAAGCCACCATTCGCCAGGGTTTTGCCTGTGCCCATTGGCCCGGGCGGCTGCAAACAATCCATTGGCGCGGCCACAGCCTGCTGGTTGATGGCGCCCACAATCCACCGGCCGCCAGGGCCCTGCGCCAGGAGCTGGACAACGCCAGTGGCCAAACAGCCAGGCGGTTTGTGTTGGGCATGCTGGCCCACAAGCAGGCGCCGGAGATGCTCCGCGAACTGCTGGGGCCAGATGACCGGGCCTGGATTGTGCCGGTGCCGGGCCACCCCAGCTGGAACGGGGATTCGCTGCGGCAGTCCTGCCCCGAGCTGGCGGAGCAACTGCACACAAGCCCCGATTGGCAGGAGGCCCTTGGCCAGGCTTGGGCCAGTGGCGCCCACCAAAGCTCCCCTGAACCGGTTGTGGTGGCAGGATCCCTCTACCTAATCGGCCACCTAATCGCCGCCACTGCGAGAGAGTGAATCCCTGAGAGAGTGGAGCTCAGATTGCCCCCCCGCCTTCGAAACCATGGTTTGGCTTAAGCGGGCCTGGGCCCTACTGCTCCTCTTGGCAGTTTTCTGCGCCGGCTCCCCCGCCTGGGCGTTTGAGGGCATCGACTACACCCTCACCAACCAAAACGAAGCGGATTTCAGCAGCCGCGACCTGGCCGACACCTCCTTTGCCGGAGCCAGTGGTCGCCACGCCAATTTCAGCGGCTCCGATCTGCATGGGGCGATCTTTACCCAGGCCTCCTTCCCAGAAGCTGATTTCAGCGACGCCAATCTCACCAATGTGCTGATGGACAAGGTGGATTTCAGCGGTGCCGACTTCAGCAACGCCCTCCTGGCAGGGGCCATTGCCTCAGGCAGCAGCTTCATTGGCGCCACCGTCACCAACGCTGACTTCAGCGATGCCTTAATCGATCGACTGGACCAACGATCCCTATGTAAGGAAGCCTCGGGCAGCAACCCCATCACAGGCGTGGATACCCGCAGCAGCCTGGGCTGCTAACGGGACAGCCACCCCCGCAATTTGCCTGGATTGAGCAGGCCTGCAGGGTCATGGGCCGCCTTAGCCGCCACCTGGTCGGCATCGATCACCCCCAGGCCCCCGTCCTCCACGGTCAGCACATGGGGGTTGAACACGAAGGCCCCCAGCTCGCGGCAGTGCTGGATCAGCTCTGCCAGCTGGGCTTGCCCCTGCCAACGCAGCAACGGCAAGGCCGCCAAGCGGGCTGCCCCCTCGTGCTTAACCGCCTCCAGATGCCAGAGCAGGTCTGCTCCCCAGCGCTGGCGCAGGGCCGCAAGGCAAGGGGTCTCCGGCTGGGGCAAGAGCATTTGTAGGTAGGTCCAGTCGGGGTGATTGCTGCGCCAATGGAGGGTTGTGTGGTTCCAGGTGAACTCCCGCAGGGGCAAGCCCGGGCCGGGCAGATTTGGCGCCAGCCAGCGCACTTCCCCCCCCCGCGCCCCTAACCAGGCCACCAGGGCACCTTCTGCGGGGGCCCCTTCTCCAGGGACCCCTTCTCCGGGAGACCGGAGCGCATCGGGCCCCACCCAAAGGAGCAGCCGGTGTTCAGGCCCAGCTGCCTGCTCCGATGGGCATTTCGGGCAGCCAGGGGGCCAGGGCATGGCGGCGGCCACCTCCGCCTCCAGCAGGGTCAAACCCTGCAGGAAAAAGGCGGTCTGGGGCAGCAGTTGGGCCGCGGCTAGGGCCTGCTGCCAATCCTGGAAACCCACCACCACTTGCTGCCAGGCCACCGCTTCCGTGCTGGGCAGCCGCAGGGCCGTGAGGATGCCATTGGTGCCGTAGGCATGGTTGAGCGGGACACTGGCCTCGGCATCGAGCTGCAGCAGCCGGGGCTCCGCCTCCAGGGTGACAACCTCCAGGCCCAAAAGATTGCCGGGATCCCGCAAAAATCCCCAGCGCAGGGAACCCAAACCACTGGAGCCCCCAGCGAAATAGCCCCCCACCGTGGCGGTGCGCATCGTGCTTGGCACCATCCGCAGGGCCCTGCCGGCGGCCGCCAATTGCTGGTCGAGGGCCGCCAAGCTGCAGCCCGCTTCCACCTCCACCACGCCGGTTTCGGGATCGATTTGGCGGACGCGATTAAGGCCCCGCATCTCCAGCACCACCCCCCCCTCCAGCGGCACACACTGGCCGTAGTTGCCCGTGCCGGCACCGCGCACGGTGAGGGGCAACCCATGGCGGGCGCAGGCCCCGGCCACCAGTTGCACCTGCTCCACCTTCGAAGCAAAAACTGCCAATTGGGCCCGATGCTCCTGAAGCTGGGGGATCAGGACCGGCGAAAAGTCGTAGAAATCACGGGAGAGCTTTTCCAGCTCGCCAGGCTCCTGGGTCAAGACCAGCCCCGGATCCAGCAGGCGCAACTCATCCACCAAGGCCTTTACCGCCTGGGCTTGCAGGGCCTTACTTACTTGCGCCAAATCGGGCACCTGGTTGCTTTTCACTGCCCCAGTTTGGCCAGCAGCGGCGATGGCAGCTCAGTCTCGGCTGGCCCAAGCCATTGCCCCGCCCGCAACACCCGTCGCTGGGGAGTGCGGGCCAGGAGCTCGGTCCAGTTGGTGGCGGAGAGCACCACCAGATCGCCCGGCCCCCCCAAGCGCAGCACCCCATCCCAGTCCAGGCCCAGCAGCTCCGAGCTGGCCCGGGTGAAAGGGGCAATGCCCTGGCGCTGGCTGGGCACCAGGTGGCAGGCCGGCACCGCAAAGCGCAACAGCTCAATCGGATCGCCGTCGCCCCCAGGAAACCAGGGGTCTTGCACGTTGTCGCCACCTACTGCAACCCGCACCCCTGCCCGCTGCAGGCTGCGGATCGGGGCCTGGGCCCGCTGCACCGGCGTTTGACCGGGCCGGCGACCCAGCAACCACTGATTTGTGAAAGGCAGGGCCACCACCGCCAGCTGGGCCCGGGCCATCTGCTCGGCCAGGCGCTCCAGCCGGGCCTGGGGCAACAGGGCCATGCTGCAGCAATGGCTGCAGGTGATCGCCACCGCCCTTCGCTGCTCCAACACCAGCCGCGTGAGCAGGGCCACACCCCGCCCGGGTTGGCTATCGGCCTCATCCACATGCAGATCCAGGCCGCAGCCCAGGCGCTCCGCCAGGGCCAGCAGGCCCGTTAGGGCCTCTTGGTCTTGGCCATTAGCCCAGCCGCGGCTGGCATAGGGCGGGCCCAGCACTCCCCCCAGCAACCCGCCCCAGCCCGCCACCCGCCTGGCCAGGGCTTCCCCCTCGGGCCGCAGCCAATGCTCCAGGGGGGCCAGGGCCACCAGCTGCAAATCCAAGCGGCCGCGCCAGCGCTCCCGCAGCTCTAACAGGGCCTGCCAGCTGGCCTCGGTGGCCGGCCCGCCACCACTATCAATGTGGGTGCGCATGGCCCGCACCCCGTAGCGCCAGCTGCGCTCCAGCAGGGCCTCTGCCCTTTGTCTCACAGCATTGGCACTGCGCTGGCCATGTTCCCGCTGGTTCTGGGCCAGGGCCCCGGCCATGCCCCCATCCCAGTTGGGAAAAGCCTGGGCCGTGCCGGTTTTATCCAGGTGGGCATGGGGCTCCACCAGGGGGGTCAGGGCCAGGGGCAAGCCAGCATTTGAAGGCTGCGGCGGCAGGGGCTCAATCGAGCGCACCAGCCCCGACTCCTGCAAAATCCGCACCGCCACCAGGCCATCGGCATCGGGGCTGGGCAGGTCATTAAGGCGAGGATCCAGCAGGCTGCGGGGCAGCCGCAACTCCAGGGCCAAGCTCATGGATTTGGCGTGGCTGCGGATTGCACCAACACAAAGTTTCCAGCAATTCCCAGCACGGTGGCCTGATATCGGGGCACCTGCCAATTCAACAGGTTTTGGCCGCCGATGCTGGCCCGATAGAGGCTGAAGAGGCCGAAGTTCTGGCGTTGGGCCTGCTCACGCACCACCCGCCCCAACACCCCTTTTTGGGCAGCCACCAGGGCAGGGCAATTGCTGATCGTCAAGCGCATGGCCATCGGCAGCCCGCCGGGCTTGCAGAGCTCATCGCTGATTTCCTTGGGCAGGCTTTCGGCGGCAAAAGCCTCCAAATCCGCCGGCGTGGGGTTGGTCAGCACCAGGCCACCGGCCAGCAGGGCCCCAACGGCCAAGCCAGCTGCCAGGGATTGGGAAATCGGGCTTAAAAATCGGCTCGAAATTGGCAAACCCTGTTCTGCCTCATCAATTGGTACATTGGCACCGATCACGGCGGGCGTCGCCAAGTGGTTAAGGCAGCGGCTTGTGGTGCCGCCATTCGGGGGTTCAAGTCCCCTCGCTCGCCCCTTTTTCCTGGACCCCCGGCAGCTGTAACAGCTGCCGGGGGTTTGGTTCTTTTAGGGCTCCAGCCCGTCATCCAGCAGGGCCTCCAGCAGCCGATCGGCCCCCTCCCGCACGGGATCCGCACACACCAGGGAGGTGATGGCACGGATCTGGGCCAGGGCCGCAGCAGCAGCCTCCGGCTCCAGGGTCGCCGTATTCACCGCAATCGCCCGCACCCGCGGCCGCAGGCCATCGGGCCGGCCCAGGGCAGCCAGGGCTTCATAGGCAGCTATCACCTCCAGCAGCGGGGGAATCGCCACCGCCGCCGCGCCGGGGCGGCTGCGCACATGGCTCTGGCCAGCCCGATGCACCAACAGCAGATCCGTGGGCTGGCTGCCACGGATCAAGGGCAGGGTGGCGGTGGAGCCCGGATGGCAGAGGGACCCCTGGCCCTCCACCAGCACCAGCGCCTCTGGCCCAGCACCGGCCGCGGCCTGGAGCACCGCCTGCTCCACCGCACCGGAGGCGTAGTCGACTCGCACCGCATCGAGGGCCACACCCTGGCCGCTGATCAAGATTCCCGCCTGACCTGTGCCCACAAAGCGAGCGTCAAGGCCGCGGCGCTTGGCCTCAGCCTGCAACTCCAAGCAGGCGCTCATCTTGCCCACGGCCATGTCCGTACCCACCGCCAGCAGCCGCCGGCAGGGCAACGCCGCACAACGGGCCGCGGCCACCTCGAGGCCGTCGGGCTCCCGGCGCAGATCCCAGATCCACTGGCCGGCTCGGCTGCAGGCGGCAGCCAGCTCTAGGTCATCCCCCAGGCGGCTATGCAGGCCGCTAGCCAGGTGTAATCCCGCCTCCAGGCCAGCCAGCAGATCAGGACGCATCTCCGGCGGCAAAAGCCCGCCCGAAGGAGCCAGGCCTACCACCGCCACCTCGGGGCCAAAGGCCAGGGCTTCCGCCATCGAGGCCACCACCGGCACCGCCCTGGCAATGCCGGTGATTTCCCCCAGGGAGCGGCCAGCGTGGACCGGATCAATCACCGCCACGATCGGCCCGTGGCGGTAGCGCAGCATCGCCAGGCCGGTCTTGCCGGAGAGGTTGTCGAGGCCGCCGTGCAACAGCAGCACCAGTGGGGCGTCGGCAGTGAGCATCAGCAGGGATCAGGAAGGGGCATCGGGGGAAGGGCCAGCACCCCCAGGCCAGGGCGATCGCTGGGCCGCCATAGGTCGCCCACCAGCTCGGCGCCGCTGAACGGATCGTCCAGCAGGTTGAGATGGCTGTCTAGATCGGGCCAGCGCACCAGGGGCAATAGCTGGGCGGCGGCGCTATTTAAAAGAGTGCTGTCGGAATAGCAGCCCAGCATCACCCCCAGGCCCAGGCGCCGGGCGGTGCGGGCCATCACCAGGGCCTCGCTGAGGCCACCGCTCTTCACTAGCTTGATGTTGACGCCATCCACGTGGGGGGCCAGCCGCAGCAGATCGGCCAGGTCCCAGCAGCTCTCATCGGCCACCACAGGAATCGGGGCGACGCCCGCCAGGGCAGCGAAGCCAGCCGTATCGGCGGCGGGGTCATTGAGGGGAGCCAGGGGCTGCTCCACCAGCACCACGCCCTGCTGGGCCAGCCAGGGCAGCAGCTGCTGGGCCGTGGCCAGATCCCAGCCGCCGTTTGCATCCACCTGCAATTCATGGGCCCGACCAGTGCTTTGCTGCCGTTGCTCCAGGGCCTGGCGCACCACTAGCACCAGGGCGCGATCGTGTTCAACCCCATCCGGGCTGCCGAGCTTGAGCTTGATTCGGGTGGCGGGCAGCTGCTGCCACCAGCGCTCGAGCCGCGCCAACACAGCCGCGGACTGGCCTAAGCCGAGGGTCACGCTGGTGGCGACACAGGCACCTGGATCCAGCCCCCAGAGCCGCCACAGCGGTTGTCCCAGGCGCTGCCCCCACCAGTCGTGCAGGGCCAAATCCAGGCCGCAGCGGGCCGGCGGGCTAAGGGCTGCCAGCAGCGGCTCAAGCGCCTGCAGGGGCTCGGGCGCCAGGGCCTGCAAATGGGGCGCCAGGGCCTCGAGTTCGGCGGCAATCGCCGCGGTTTCGTAATGGCGGTGGCCGGTGTCGAAGCCGCCGGTTTCGCCCAGGCCCGTGATTCCCCCGTGCCCAATGCTTACCAGCAGGTGCTCCACCGCCGCTGTGCTGCCGCGGCTAATCGCCAGGGGCACGGCCTTGGTGAGTTGGAAGCGGCGCAGGCTCAGGTGCATGGGGCTGGGACGCTCTGCTCAAGCTGGCACAACGGAAGCCGATGGCCGAAACTGATCAAATGACGGTCTCCACGAACAGCCCCCGCGGCAGCTATTGGATTACCACCTTTGGCTGTCAGATGAATAAGGCCGATTCCGAGCGCATGGCCGGGATCCTGGAGTCGATGGGCTACAGCCAGGGCCACGGCGAGCACAGCGCCGACCTGGTGCTTTACAACACCTGCACAATCCGCGACAACGCAGAACAAAAGGTCTACAGCTACCTGGGTCGCCAGGCCCAGCGCAAACGGGAAAACCCCCATCTCACCCTGGTGGTGGCCGGTTGCGTGGCCCAGCAGGAGGGGGAATCCCTGCTGCGGCGGGTGCCGGAGCTGGATTTGGTGATGGGGCCCCAACACGCCAACCGCCTCGACGTGCTGCTGGCCCAGGTGGAAGCGGGCCAGCAGGTGGTGGCAACCGAAGAGCACCACATTCTCGAAGACATCACCACGGCCCGGCGCGATAGCAGCGTCTGCGGCTGGGTGAATGTGATCTATGGCTGCAACGAGCGCTGCACCTACTGCGTGGTGCCCTCGGTGCGGGGCCAGGAGCAATCCCGCCTGCCCGAGGCAATCAAGCTCGAAATGGAGGGCCTCGCTGCCCAGGGTTTTAAGGAGATCACCCTGCTGGGCCAAAACATCGATGCCTATGGGCGCGATCTGCCCGGCATCACCCCCGAAGGCCGCCGCAGCCACACCCTCACCGACCTGCTGCACCAGGTGCACGACGTGGAGGGCATCGAGCGGATCCGCTTTGCCACCAGCCACCCCCGTTACTTCACCGATCGGTTGATCGACGCCTGCGCCGACCTGCCCAAGGTGTGCGAGCACTTCCACATCCCCTTCCAAAGTGGCGACGACGAGCTGCTCAGGGCGATGGCCCGCGGCTACACGGTGGATCGTTACCGACGGATCATCGAGCGCATCCGCAGCCGCATGCCCGAGGCCTCGATCAGTGCCGATGCGATCGTCGCCTTCCCTGGCGAGAGTGATGCCCAATACCGCCGCACCCTGGCCTTGATCGAGGAAATCGGCTTCGACCTGGTCAACACCGCCGCCTATTCACCACGGCCCAACACCCCCGCCGCCACCTGGCCCAACCAACTCACTGAGGCCGTCAAGGTGGAGCGCCTCCAGGAGATCAACGCCCTGGTGGAGCAAACGGCCAAGGCCCGCAGTGCCCGCTATGCGGGGCGCAGCGTGGAGGTGCTGGCGGAAGGGGTCAACCCGAAGGATTCCAGCCAACTGATGGGCCGCACCCGCACCAACCGGCTCACCTTTTTCCCGATCGCCAAGGCCGATGGCAGCTCGCACAAGGCGGGAGATCTCGTGACTGTCACCATCGATCAGGTGCGCCCCTTCTCCCTCAGCGGCAAACTGGGGTAAGTGTGTAGGGCCTTGGGCCAGCAGCAACAAGCAGATGAGCAGCACCCCCACCCGCGTTGGCCTGATCTTTGGGGGGGCCTCCGGTGAACACGCCGTTTCGATTCGCTCCGCCGCCACGGTGGCAGGGGCCCTGCGCAGCGGCTCCAATGCCAACCGCTACAGCTTGCATTGCTTCTATATCGACCAGCAGGGTCGCTGGTGGGGGCCCCAGCAGGCCGATGCGGTCTTAGCCGCAGCTTCCCCTGCAACGCCTGAAAGCCTGCCCCCGGAACCCCAAAAACCAGGGTTCTCAGGATTTCCGCCCGGTGCCCAGGAAATTGAGATTTGGTTTCCGGTTTTGCATGGCCCCAATGGCGAAGACGGCACCATCCAGGGACTCTTCAGCCTGATGCAGGTGCCCTTCGTGGGCTCGGGGGTGTTGGGTTCGGCGGTGGGCATGGATAAACAGGCGATGAAGGCGGCCTTCGCTGCGGCCGGCCTACCCCAGGTGCCCTATGCCTGCGCCAGCAGCCGGGAGCTGGCCGCCAACCCCAACCAACTGGTCGAAAAATTGGAAAGCCAGCTGGGCTACCCCTGCTTTGTAAAACCGGCCAACCTGGGTTCATCGGTGGGGATCAGCAAGGCCACCAACCCTGAAACTCTGCGGGCTGGTCTGGCGGCGGCGGCTCGCCTTGATCCCCGCCTCGTGATCGAAAAAGGGGTGGTGGCAAGGGAACTGGAATGTGGGGTGCGCGGTGGCGGCCTCCAACCCCTGGAGGCCTCCGTGTTGGGGGAGATCTGTTTTGACGCCGACTGGTACGACTACGAGACCAAATACAGCGAAGGCAAAAGCCACACCGTGATTCCGGCCCAGGTGCCGGCTGCCATCGCCGAAAGGGCCCGCAGCATGGCTATCCAAGCCTGTGAAGCAGTCGGAGCGATGGGCCTATCCCGGGTGGATTTCTTTTACAGCGAAGCCACCGGTGAGCTCTGGCTCAATGAGATCAACACCCTGCCGGGCTTCACCAGCCAGAGCATGTACCCCATGCTTTGGGCAGCCAGCGGCATCCCCCTCGAAAACCTGGTGCACGAATTGCTAGAAGGGGCCCGAGAATGGCACCAAAGTGCGGTCCAAGGGGGGGTGGAGCAATGATCCATGGACTGCTGTGGCTACCACTGCTGCTGGTTTTCGTACTGCTCACGGCCCTGGGTTGGCTTGAGCGCAGACGTCAGCAGCTATTTCGTGATTGGGCTGAGGGTTCGGAATTGGCCAAGCTCGACAGCTGCGGCGCAGCCCGGCTGCTGGATGGGGTGCTGAGTTGGGCCCGTTTTGAGGCTGGCAAGCTTCACGACGACGACTCTTTTGTGATCAAAAACCTGGAAATGGTGGAGTTGCTCTCCTTGCATTCCGGCGAAGCGCCCCTCACCGAAGAAAGCCAGGGATCCTGCCGGCTGCGGCTGATGGGCAATGGCTTGCACAAGGATCTGCCCTTCTCCGATGCCGATCGGGCCCGCCGCTGGATCGACGAACTAATGGCCCGCTCCCGCTGCGAGCTCTGAAATCCGCCCGGTGAGTCAGACCCCCCTCAGACCGGAAGCCGAGCGCCGCAAACAAATGCGGATGCAAAGGCGCAGCGAGCGGCTGCGCAACCTCTGGCGCCTGCTGGTGTTCACCAGCATTGCTGGCGGCCTGACCTATGGGCTGCTGCGGCAAGGCTGGATCCTCAATGGCCCGGCCCAAGTTGAGGTGGTGGGCAGCCAGCAGGTGGATGCCGCCCAGGTAATTCGGGCCGCAGATCTGCATTTCCCCCAGCCCCTGTTGGGCTTACAACCCAAACAGATCGCCTCTGCCATCGCCGCGGCCCTGCCGGTGGAGCAGGTGCAGGTAACCCGCCTGATGGCTCCACCAAGGTTGAGGGTGACGGTGGTCGATCGGGAGGCCGTGGCCCGGGCCGAGCGCCAAAGCGCCAGGGGGCTTGAGCAGGGTTATGTGGATCGGCTTGGCAATTGGATGAGCACCCGCCAGGGCCAAGGCAGCAAGGGCCCTTCCCCCGAGCAGCTCCAGGTGCGGGGCTGGCAGGCCAGGCTGCGGCCTGCCCTGGCGATGATGTTGGAGCGACGCCAGTCCCTGGGGGCCGATCTCCAGGAGATCCGCTTTGAACCCGGCGGGAGCCTTTGGTTAAAAAGTGCCAGCCTCGGCCAGGTGCGCCTGGGCCCGATTGATGATCAGCTGAATAGGCGGCTTGAAGTGCTGCAGCAGCTGGGCCAGCAACTACCCGCCAAGGTGAAGGGCCGCAAGGTGATCTCCATCGACCTGAGCGATCCAGAACAGCCAGAACTGGGCCTACCCGCAGCCGCTGGCACTGGCACTGCCAGCGGGCCAAACAAACCGGTGGCTAGCCGGGATTAGCAAGCGCCATTAAGGGCAAGGGGGTAGGCAGAAATGGTCTGTTTTCCCATCAGAATGTTGCGCCCCGCCGGCAAACACGCAAAGGTATGGCATCGCGTCGGCTAAAAGCCCACCAACCACCGACATAATGCAGCTTGATCCAGACCAGCCGCAGAGCGCCGGCATTCCCGCAGACATGGTCCTAAGCACGCCCGCCAACATCGGCATCACCCCAAGCCAAAGCGCCCGCATTGAGGTGATCGGCGTTGGGGGTGGCGGCAGCAATGCTGTTAACCGGATGATTGCCTCCGACCTGCAGGGGGTCGGTTATCGAGTGCTGAACACCGATGCCCAGGCCCTAATCCAGTCGGCGGCGCAAAAGCGGATCCAACTGGGCCAAAAATTGACCCGGGGCCTGGGGGCCGGGGGTAACCCCGTAATTGGCCAAAAGGCAGCCGAGGAATCCCGCGCCGAACTGATCGAATCCCTGCAGGGCGCCGACCTGGTGTTCATCGCCGCCGGCATGGGCGGCGGCACCGGCACCGGAGCTGCCCCGATCCTGGCGGAGGTGGCCAAGGAGGTGGGTGCCCTCACCGTGGGCATCGTTACCAAACCCTTTGGCTTCGAGGGCCGCAAGCGCCTGCGGCAGGCCGAGGAGGGCATTGCCCGCCTGGCTGAACATGTCGACACCCTGATCGTGATTCCCAACGATCGGCTGCGGGATGCCATTGCTGGGGCGCCGCTAAATGAGGCCTTCCGCGCCGCCGACGACGTGCTGCGGATGGGCGTGAAGGGCATTAGCGACATCATCACCAAACCCGGCCTGGTGAACGTCGACTTTGCAGACGTGCGCTCGGTGATGGCCGACGCCGGCACCGCCCTGCTGGGAATTGGGGTGGGATCCGGGCGCTCCAGGGCCAGCGAGGCCGCCCAGGCCGCCATGAGTAGCCCCCTGCTCGAATCCGCCCGCATTGATGGGGCCAAGGGCTGTGTGATCAACATCAGCGGCGGCAAGGACATGACCCTGGAGGACATGACCACCGCCTCTGAGGTGATCTACGAGGTGGTCGACCCCGACGCAAACATCATTGTCGGCGCCGTAGTCGACGAAAAACTGGAAGGGGAGATCCACGTCACCGTGATTGCCACGGGTTTCGAAAGCGGCACTCCCTACCGGACCGAGCGCAGCTCCAGCAGCTTTGCCAACAATTTCAGGCAGGTCAGCGAGGAACGGGGAGCCAAAATCCCCCCCTTCCTGCTCAGCCGCCAAACCAGGCCCGAATCCTGACTATTCGGGCCTAGCCAATGGGGTGACCCGGAGTCCACGCCTGCCTTGAGCATCCCGTGTGGCTGCTACCTTCCGGTCCTGACCAGATTTAGGCGTCAGGGCCGCATGGGTCCGAGTCAAGTAGATGCTAGCAATGGCATCCCCCGCCCCTGCAAACCGTGCCCCTGCGCCCCGCTGATTTAGCGCGCCGCAAACAGGCGGGGTTGCAGATCAGCGTGCTCACGGCCTGGGATGCCCTCTCCGCCGCCCTAGTGACCGAGGCCGGGGCAGATGCGGTGCTGGTGGGAGATTCCCTGGCGATGGTGGCCCTGGGCCATAGCACCACCTTGCCCGTAACCCTCAATGAAATGCTCCACCACTGCCGGGCAGCGGGCCGGGGTATGGCGGCCGTAACCCAGGGCCAACTGCCGCTTTTGATTTGCGATTTGCCCTTCCTCAGCTATCAGTGCAGTGCCGATGAGGCCGTGGCCGCCGCCGGGCGGGTCCTGAAGGAAACCCCTGCCGCAGCGGTCAAGTTGGAGGGCGCCGAACCCGAAACCCTGGTGATCATCGATCGCCTGGTGCGCAGCGGCATTCCGGTGATGGGCCACCTGGGCCTGACGCCCCAATCGGTGCACAAACTGGGCTACGGCCGCCAGGCCACAACTCCGGCCGGCCAGGAAGCCCTTAAAAGGCAAGCCCTGGCCCTGGAGGCGGCGGGCTGCTTTTCCCTGGTGCTGGAGCACATCCCCGCCAGCCTGGCCGGCGAAATGCGCAGCCTGCTGGCCATCCCCGTAATTGGCATTGGCGCCGGCGAAAACTGCGATGGCCAGGTGCGGGTCAGCGCCGATCTGCTGGGCCTGACCGCCCGCCAGCCCCCCTTCAGCCCTCCTTTGGTGGAATGCCGGGCCCTGGGCGTGGAAGCCCTGCGCCGCTGGATTGCGGGCCTCCCGCAGCCTGAAGCTCCTCCCACCATTCCAGCAGCTCCACCAACACCCCATTGCTGAGGGCCAGCCCCTCCGGATCCCGCAGCCGCCAGCGCTGGCCCTCCAGCAGCAGTAGCCCGGCAGCAATCGGCCCGGCCAGGCGGCTTTGCAGGGCCCCTAGCTGCCGCTCCAGGGCGGCCCCCCGCCAGCCCTGTTGGGCCAACAGGGCGGCCATGGCGACCCCTTCGCGGCGGCGCAAGCCGACCATCAGCCGTTCATCCAGCGGCATCCCCCCATTTGCAGGCCCGGCCGGAAACCCTGGTTGATCCAGCCAGGCGGCATAGGCCTGGCGGGTGCGGGGCCTGGCCAGGCGCTCGCCCCAGGGGGCGCCCGTGGCTCCCATGCCAAAGCCCCACCAACCGGCCCCACTCCAATAGACCCGGTTGTGGCGGGCCGCATGGCCGGGTAGGGCGTAATTGGAAATCTCGTAGTGGCCGTAGCCGGCCCTGGCCAGCAGCTGGCCGGTGAGCTCCATTAGGTCGGCGCCCAGGTCGGCATCGGGTAAATCCAGCTCCCCCCTGCTCTGGCGCCGCTCAAACACCGTGCCGGGCTCGATGCTGAGGTCGTAGACGGAAAGATGGGGTGGCTTGAGGGCAAGGGCCTGCTCCAGCTGGCCCCGCCAATGGTCGAGGGCCGTTTTCTCTAATGGGGGTAAGCCCTTCTGCAGGGGTAAACCCTGGATCAAATCCAGGCTCCAGCTGAGCAAGCGGCCCCGGGCCTGGGCATCCGCCAACCAGCCAGCCGCCAACTCCAAATCCAGGCCCCGGTGGCGGCGGCCCAGGCCCGCCAGCACCCCATCATCAAAACTCTGGCCGCCCAGGCTGACCCGATTTACCCCAACCGCCAAATAACCCGCCAGCCGGTGTTGATCAAAACTGGCCGGGTCCAATTCCAGGCTGATTTCCGCAGCTGGCGCCAGGCCAAAGCGCCGGCGCAGGGCCCCAATTAGGGCACCGATTTGATCGGGTGTGAGCAGGGAAGGGGTGCCACCGCCGAAATAGACGGTGGAAAGGGGTGGTCCCCCCGGGCTAAGGCCAATTTCCCTTGTCAGCAGCTCGAGATAGGCCGCAATCGAATTAGCCCCCGGAGCCCCCGGCTCCCCACTGGCCCGCTCCCCCAGGGGCACCACGGGGAAATCGCAGTAGAAGCAACGCCGCTGGCAAAAGGGCAGATGGAGGTAGGCGCTGCGGGGCGGAAACACGGGCTCAACACATCAAGGGCAGTGAGCCCTACGGGCTAAATGGTCCGGAATCAGGCATGCTTCCAGATTGAACCCTGGGGGCACGACCACAACAGGAATGCTGGACTCCCTCATCCTGGTCCTGTTTGTCATCTCCGGGGCCGCCGCGGGCTGGCTGGGGGTGGACCTACTGCCCGAGCAGCAGTTGATCCGCATCCCCAACCTCGAGCAGCTGACCTGGGTGCTCGGGGGCGTGGGCTCGGCGGTGGGCCTGGTGGCCGGCCTGGTGTTTCGCAAACTGCGCCAGAGCCTGATGCAACAGGTGCGGACCATGCCCACCGAGCTGTTGATCAGCCGGGCGGTGGGCCTGATCCTGGGCCTGCTGGTGGCCAACCTGCTGCTCGCCCCAATCCTGCTGGTGCCCCTGCCCTGGGAGGTGGAGTTCGTCAAACCGCTCGCCGCCGTGGTGAGCAATGTGTTCTTTGGCGTTTCGGGCTACAACCTCGCCGAGGTCCACGGCCGCACCCTGCTGCGCCTGTTTAACCCCACCAACAGCGAAGCCCTACTGGTGGCCGATGGGGTGCTCCAGCCGGCCAGCGCCAAGATCCTCGACACCAGCGTGATCATTGATGGACGCATCCGCGCCCTGCTCAAAACGGGTCTACTGGAGGGCCAGGTGATCGTGGCCCAGAGCGTCATCGACGAGCTCCAGGCCCTGGCCGACTCGGCCAATGCCGAAAAGCGGGGCCGGGGCCGGCGGGGTCTGAAATTGCTCAGCGAGATGCGCGGCCAGTACGGCCGCCGCCTGGTGGTGAACAGCACCCGCTACGGCGGCCAGGGGGTGGACGACAAACTGCTTGAGCTCACGGCAGATACCGGCGGCACCCTGCTGACGGCTGACTACAACCTGGCCAAGGTGGCCGAGGTCAAGGAACTGAAGGTGCTCAACCTCAGTGAGCTGGTAATTGCCCTGCGACCCGAGGTCCAGCCGGGAGATGAGCTCCAGCTGAAGATCGCCCGCGACGGCAAGGAGGCCGAACAGGGCGTGGGCTACCTCGACGACGGCACGATGGTGGTAGTGGAGGGGGCCAAGGGCCGCATTGGCGAAAGGTTGCCGGTGGTGGTCACCGGTGCCATGCAAAACCCCACCGGCCGCATTGTCTTTGCCCGCACCCATGCCAACGGCAGTGGCAAGCCAAAGGGAACTTCACGCAAGCCACAGGCCATCGACCCCAGCTAGGCTCCGCGCACAGATCAGCAGTGTTGCCCGGATGACGGCGTCAGCTCCCTATTACGGCGATTCGGCCGTGATGCGCACCCCGCCACCTGATCTGCCGAGCCTTTTGCTCAAGGAGCGGATCGTCTACCTGGGCTTGCCCCTGTTCAGCGACGACGACGCCAAGCGTCAAATGGGCATTGACGTGACCGAGCTGATCATTGCCCAGCTGCTTTATCTGGAATTCGACAACCCGGAAAAGCCGATTTTCTTCTACATCAATTCCACCGGCACCAGCTGGTACTCGGGCGATGCGATCGGTTTTGAAACCGAAGCCTTTGCCATCTGCGACACGATCCGTTATGTGAAGCCGCCGGTGCACACGATTTGCATTGGCCAGGCCATGGGCACGGCGGCGATGATCCTTTCGGCCGGCACCAAGGGCCAAAGGGCCTCCCTGCCCCACGCCTCGATCGTGCTGCACCAGCCCAGAAGCGGTGCCCGCGGCCAGGCCACCGACATCCAGATCCGGGCCCAGGAGGTGCTGCACAACAAGCGCACCATGCTTGAGATGTTGTCGAGCAACACCGGCAGGTCGGTGGAGCAGCTCTCCAAGGATTCCGACCGGATGACCTACCTCACCGCTGAGGAGGCCAAGGAATACGGCCTGATCGACCGGGTGCTCTCCAGCCAAAAGGACCTGCCCACCAATTTGCCGGTCGGTGCATCCACCAGCCCTGGCAATCCAGGCATCAGCTAAGCCGCCCCCCTCCTTTAACCCAACGCAACCAAGCCATGCCCATCGGCACCCCCAGTGTTCCCTACCGCCTTCCCGGCAGCCAGTACGAGCGCTGGGTCGATATCTACACCCGTCTTGGGGTGGAGCGGATCCTGTTCATGGGTTCCGAAGTGACCGATGCCGTGGCCAATGCCCTGGTGGCCCAGATGTTGTATCTGGATTCGGATGACAACTCCAAGCCCATTTACCTCTATATCAACTCACCGGGGGGATCGGTGACGGCGGGGCTGGCGATTTACGACACGATCCAATACGTCAAATCCGACGTAGTAACCATCTGCGTGGGCCTGGCCGCCTCGATGGGGGCCTTCCTGCTGGGTGCTGGCACCAAGGGCAAACGGCTGGCCCTGCCCCATAGCCGCATCATGATTCACCAGCCCCTGGGGGGCACAGCCCAGCGCCAGGCCAGCGACATCGAGATCGAGGCCAGGGAAATCTTGCGAATGAAGGACATGCTCAACCACAGCATGGCCGACATGACCGGCCAGCCCTTCGCAAAAATCGAGAAGGACACTGACCGCGATTACTTCCTCAGCGCTGCTGAGGCAAAGGATTACGGCCTAATTGACCGGGTCATCTCCCATCCCAACGAAGCCTGATCGGGCCCTTGCGTAAGCTCGATCCCTGACCAGACCAGAAACTTCGCCCTGATGGCCCAGCTCTTTTACGACACCGACGCCGACCTCAGCCTGCTGGCCGGAAAAACGGTGGCCATCATTGGCTACGGCTCCCAGGGCCACGCCCACGCCCTGAACCTCAAGGACAGCGGCGTGAATGTGCTGGTGGGCCTCTACGAGGGCAGCCGCTCCGCCGAAAAGGCCAAGGCCGATGGTCTTGAGGTGCTGAGCGTGGCCGATGCCTGCGCCAAGGCCGAGTGGATCATGGTGTTGCTGCCCGATGAATTCCAGAAGGCCGTCTACGACGCCGAGATCGCACCACACCTAAGCGCCGGCAAGGTGCTCAGTTTTGCCCACGGCTTCAACATCCGCTTCGAGCTGATCAAGCCGCCCGCCGACGTGGATGTGGTGATGATCGCCCCGAAGGGCCCTGGCCACACCGTGCGCTGGGAGTACCAGAACGGCATGGGTGTGCCCGCCCTGTTTGCCATCCACCAGGACGCCAGCGGCCAGGCCCGCGAGCTGGCCATGGCCTATGCGAAGGGCATTGGCGGCACCCGTGCCGGCATCCTCGAAACCAACTTCAAGGAAGAGACCGAAACCGACCTCTTCGGGGAGCAGGCCGTGCTCTGCGGTGGCCTCAGCGAATTGGTCAAGGCTGGCTTCGAAACCCTGGTGGAGGCTGGCTATCAGCCCGAGCTGGCCTACTTCGAGTGCCTGCACGAGGTGAAGCTGATCGTGGATTTGATGGTGAAGGGCGGCCTTACCGCCATGCGCGACTCCATTTCAAACACCGCCGAATACGGCGATTACGTGAGCGGCCCGCGCCTGATCACCGCCGACACCAAGGCGGAGATGAAGCGGATCCTGGCAGACATCCAGGACGGCACCTTCGCCCGCAACTTCGTGGCCGAATGTGACGCCGGCAAGCCTGAGATGAAGAAGATCCGCGAGCGCGATGCAGCCCATCCGATCGAACAGGTGGGCACGGGTCTGCGCTCCATGTTCAGCTGGCTGAAGACAGCCTGATCCCCTGGCTACTGGTGGTGGGGGCCTGCGGCCTCGACCGACTGGTGGGCGACCCCCGCTGGTGCCTCCACCCCGTGGTGGTGATGGGTTGGTGGATAGGCACACTTAGGGGCCTGGTGGAGGCGATTGCAGGCTCTAGGCCCTGGGCGCTGCGGCTTGGTGGCTGTTTAATCACCGCCCTGCTGGTTGCAACGGCTGGCCTGGCCGGCCTCTGGATCGAGCGATTCGCCCTTGGGCAACCAGCCCTGGGGGGGCCTGTGCTTTTGGTGGGCCTGGCCAGCGCCCTGGCTGGCCGCAGCCTTGATCAGGCGGTCCATGGGGTTTTAAATGCCCTGCCAAATCTGGGATTGGCCCGGGAGCGGCTGGCCGGAATCGTGGGCCGCGATACCGCCGATCTAGGTGAGGCAGAGATTCTGCGGGCCCTGGCCGAAACCGCCAGCGAAAACGCAGTAGATGGGCTGTTTTCGCCCCTGTTCTGGATGCTGCTGGGGGCTGGGTTGTGGAGCCTCAACCCCTCCTGGCCCGGCCCCCTGGCCCTGGCCTGGGGCTTCAAGGCGGCGAGCACCCTCGATTCGATGCTGGGCTACCGCCACGGCACCTTGCGCTGGCTCGGCACAGCGGGAGCCCGCCTGGACGACCTAATGGTGTGGCTGCCCTGCAGGTTGGTGGCCTTCAGCCTGCCCCTTGCCCTGGGCAGGGGTTTTGGCAACTGCTTCGCATCACTGAATTTGGCCCTCGCAGACGGCGCCAGCGACCCCTCGCCCAATGCGGGCGTCTCCCAGGCGGCCTATGCCCATGGCCTGGGGGTCCAACTCGGGGGAGTCAACAGCTATCGAGGCGCCACCGTGCTCAAACCGCTGCTGGCGCCAGCCAATGCCCCAGCAAACAGAGCAACGATCGCGAAAATACTGCGAATAAATGGCCGCCTGCAGCTGATTTGGCTGGCCCTGGCGGGGTTAGGGGCCTTCATGACAAAAATTCTCAGATAACTGCCAGCCGTTGCGCGCCTCACGATGCTGCGCTCAAGAACAGCAGCCCATGCCCCTCCGCGAACTCCTCGAAGAAGCCCTGCTGGAGCCAGACATCGGCACCACCTCCTGCTTCCGCTGGCATGCCACACCGGTCGGCATTGCTGCTGTGTGGCATGGGGGTAAGCCACCACTCGCGCCGCCCTTCGAAGATGCCCTCAAGGAGGGACTGCAGGTGGGCCTGGATCTCAGCCGTGAGGAACGGGAGTTTCACCAGCTCAACGCGGGCCTGGTGATCCTGTTTCACTCCTGAAAAGCTGACTGGCGAAGACCAAGTTCCACTGGTGCAGGCTCCAGCGCACACAGCCTTGCTCAATTAACGGATCAGTGCGCACCAGGGCATCGGCCTGGGCCCAATCCTGGGCCGAAAAGAGCAGCATGCCTCCGGCCCCATCACCGTTGAGACCCTTGCGCTCAGCCCAGTAGCCACTGCTGGGGCTGTGCCCCGTGGCCTCGAGCTCCGCAAGCCAGCGCAGGTGGGCTGGGATCACCGCATCGAATTGATCCTTGGCAACGATGCCCTCCTCAAGCTTCACAAACCAGGCCATGGTCAAAAAAAGGGGGTCAAAAAAGGGAAAGACAAACGGGAAAACGACCGGAGCCCAGCCGTAGGCCATAGCCTTGGTCCACAGCAGCAGGCCTAGCAGGGCACATCCATGGATCACCCATTTTGGATTCTTGTGCCCTGGGCCGTCTTTGCCGTTGGCATCGCCTTAAAGGTATGGCGTATCTACTGGGCCCTGCGCAGCAGGCCCAGTGCCACGGCGATAGACGTTGAAAAGTTCAGGCAGAACCTGGAGATGGCATGGGCAAGGGGCCAAAAAACCGCATAAAACGTAACCCCCAGCAACATGCTAGATTTATGAAGATTTCATACAGGCGCATGTTTTTAAGCTTTTTCGGCTTCCTATTTGCTGCCATTTCTTTTGTTCAAGTCCCCCAATGGGACAACGACTGGACCAAATGCTCGGTGTCAGTTCCCGATACGGCCTGCCATTGGTATGTGGTCAACCCAGACAACACCTTTGGCAAAGGGTTTAGCTGGATTACCGCGCCTAAATTTGATTTCGAAGCCCTCAAAGATATTGCAGTCCAGCACGAAGTAACCGTGGCCCAGGGATACGCAACAACAGTTGAGCTGATGAATGCAACCACCGATATCAAATACGGCGATAACTATTAATCAATATTCAATTCCGGGGCCGCCGGCCTTAGGTAGCTAGAAAACCACCAAGACCACTTCAACCACCAGGAACCCCGCCAGTCCTGCTATTGCCAGAAGGGAAGGAAGGCCAGAAACACCCATTCGCCTACTCCAGAGACTGACCATTTCTAAAGAAAATCAGAAGAAAATGCTGTAGCGATACATACAGCAGAAGAAAACGGCACATTCCTCAATGATTGCCGGCCTCCAGCCGAGGCAAATACGGGCCCGATGTATCCCACGATTCATTGCCAAGTCGCTGGCGAGAACGGCCTGCCACACTCGACCAACTCACCCAATCGGCATGGCCTCTGAGCATCCTGACGCCCCAAAGCAGCTCGGCTTACGCCTGCCTGGGGAAACGATGGAACTGATCTCGGCCATTCAGGAGCACCGCAAGCAATCAAGCCAAGCCACCACCATTGCTGCCATCGTCGAAGACGCCATTGCTGCCTACTACGACCAGCTGGTGGACGAGGGGCAAATAAGCGACAAGTAATTGAGGGTGCTTGCGCCGGGGCTTCCCTGGAGAAGCTGCCCTATGCCCACCTGAGCCACACCCAAAGTTTGCTCATACAAATACCCATACCGCCCGATGGCCCAAGCCCTCTCTGAACGCGTAACCGTGACCATGCCGGCGGAGCTGGTGGCAGGGATTGATCGGATCAAGCGCAACAGAAGTCGCTTCATCGCAGAAGCGGTGCGCCATGAGCTCAAGCGCAGGCAACAGCAGGAGTTGCTGCGCTCACTGGAGGAGCCCCATCCAGACAGCCTCCCCACTTCCGAACTGGGTCTGGAGAGCTGGAGCCAGGAGTTACCGGAGGGTGATCAAAACCTTCTCGACCCCAATGACGGCGTGTCGCTCCACTGGGAGAGTGGGAAGGGCTGGCAGGAGCCGGGCCGATGAGTCTGGCCAGGGTCATGAACAACAGGGCACCAGGCCCTGTGTTGTGGTGAGCGATCAGGGTGTGAACAGCAATCAGCGTTTCCCCCTGATTGCTGTGGTGCCAGCGGGCTCACCAAAGCGTCTACAGCGCTGGTGGATCAGGTGCGCTCGATTGAAAAGCAGCGAATCCGCTGCCGTTACGGCCAGGTATCCGCAGTAGAGCTTGAAGCAATCGACAACGGCCTCTGCCTTTATCTGGGGCTGGAAGCAGCTATGTGAATCAGCCTTAAGTAATCAAAAACGGAGAGGGTGGGATTCGAACCCACGGAAGCTTTCACTTCAAACGATTTCGAGTCGTTCGCTTTCGACCACTCAGCCACCTCTCCAAGTCCTGCGCAGCACGCGGACGGCCCTTGGGCTTTTGCAAGCTTAAAGACCCACTAGGCCAGGGCCGCCTGCAGGGATCCACTGGCGCCAGTGGCAGCCCATCTCCGCTTTGGTTGCAGGGGCGGCCGGCCGCTTAGCCACACCCGCTTCACCCCCCGCTGGTCAAGCCAGCGCTGCTCCTTCAGCTGCGGCCTAAATCCCAGCCAGACCCCATCAATTGCGGGCGAAGCAGAAGTGACGGGCAGGCCAGTAATCCCGACCTGGTCGCGCCAACTCCACAGGGCCTGACGATCCGGCAGCAACAACCACTGGCTACCGCCCACCTTGAGTCGCACCGCCCGGCTGAAACTGGCCAGCGGCTCTGCCACCAAACCAGGGCTCCGCAACTGCTCCCCCGGCAACAACGGTGGGCTGCCCTCTCCAGAAGCAACCACCAAGTTGGATTCCTGCCGCCAACAGCTTGAATTTTCTGCGGGCAATGGATCCAGCAGTAGGGACCAATCCCAGCGCTGAACCCCCAAGCCCTTGGCTAGGGCCTGGGCCTGCAGGCAACTGAAGCCATCGCCCTGCAGGCTCACCAGGGCAGCCCGGCCCTGGTGGCGAGCCACCAACAAATCCAATCGGCCCTGGTGCACCAAGAGCAACTGGTCAGATGCCAGCCAACCCAACTGCACCACCATCACGCCACTGATCAAGGCCGCTCCAAGCCAGCGCCAACGCTTCGCCAAACCGGGTATGGCCACGGCCATCACCGCCAAAACCAACAACAGCACCAGCAGATGGGTCGGCCTACCGAGTTGCCATTGGGCCATCGGCAACCCTGCAAACCAACGCACCACCACCAACAGCAGCCCGCACAGCCAGGCCACCGGAATTAGCAGCAACGGCAATAGGGGCGGCAGCAAAATCGCCACCAGGGCGAGGGCCATCGCCCCCAGCGTGAGCGGCGTAAGCAAAGGGGCCACCACCACATTGGCCGGCACCGCATAGATCGGCACCACACCGAAATGGAGTAGCTGCAGCGGCAGGGTCCAAAAAGATGCCGCCAGGGGCACCGCCAGGGCGGCGGCAGCCACCGGGGGCAACCAGCGCTTTAGGCCCTCCTCCATTGGTCGGGCCGACACCATCAAAGCTGCGGTGGCGACGGCACTCAGTTGGAAGCCCACATCCAGCAACCACTGGGGGAAAACCACCAGCAGGGCCAACAAACTGGCAAACAGGATCCCCAGGGGCCTGGCCCGCCAACCGCACTCCAGCACCACCAGGGCGATGGCGCCCATCAACACCGCCCGCAACACCGAGGGCTGGGGGCCCGCCAGCAACACAAAAAGCGCCATGGCGCCAAGGGCCAAACCAAGCCGCAGGGGCCTTGCCAACCTGCGGCCCAGGGGCATCACCGCCCCCAGCAACACACTCAGGTGAAAACCGCTAGCCGCAAGCGCATGGGAAAGGCCAGCAGCGCGAAAGGCGTCGCGCACCTCCCCAGGCAAGGGCACCACCGCACTGCCCAACACCAGGGCCGCCAGCACCCCACCATTGGCCGCACCCGCCCGCTCCAAAAGGGCCTGGGCCATCCGGCGTCGCAAATCGGCGACCGGTGTGGCTGGTTTGTGAAGCACCTCCAGGTTTTGCACCTTCATTTGGCTGAAGGTCTGCTGACGGGCCAGCCGCTCCGCCGGAGCAGCCAGCAGGGGATGGGGTGAAGCCATCGGTCGCCTCAGCAGGCCATGGACCCGCAGCCGCCAGCCCTCCTGGAGCTGCGGGCAGGGCTCCATCCGCAGTTCCGTGCGCCCCGCCGGCAACTGCAACAGGGCGCGGCAGGCCTGACCATCACCGATCGCACTGGGATCGGCCAGCAGGCGACCCTCCAGGGTCAGTTCCAGTGCTGGATTGGCCCCATGGGCCGGATCTCCAGGCCCAGGCCGGGCTGGCGTAAAGGCAATCAGGCCAATGCGCAGAAGAAGCAGGGCCACCAGGGCCAGCCAGAGCCAATGGCGCCGCCCGCCTCGAGCCATGTCTGCCCCCAAATACTGGGGGCAGGTTTCCCACTAGTTGGTGGGATCTGGAGCGTGTTCGGCAAACCAGGCCTGGCGCTTTGCTTCGCTGAGCAAGGGGAAGCCAAGGGCTTGGCGCTCCGCCAACCAGGCTTCCGCCACCTGACGGGCCAGGTGGCGAATCCGGCCAATCGTGGCCGTGCGCTCCGTAACGGAAATAACGCCGCGGGCCTCCAGCAGGTTGAAGGTGTGGCTGCACTTGAGCACGTAATCCAGGGCAGGGGCCGGCAGGCGCCGTTCCACCAGGTCGGCGGCCTCAGCCTCATAGATGCCAAACAGCTGGGTCAGCCGCTCGGGGTTAGAGGCTTCGAAGTTGTAGGTGCAATGGCCCTTTTCAAACGGCAGCCAGATGTCGCCGTAGGTGCGATTGCCATCCCAACTGAGGTCCCAAATGCTCTCCACATCCTGGAGATACATGGCCAAGCGCTCAAGGCCGTAGGTGATCTCAATCGACACCGGCCGGCAATCGATCCCACCGCATTGCTGGAAATAGGTGAACTGGGTCACCTCCATGCCATCGAGCCAAACCTCCCAGCCCACACCCCAGGCACCCAGGGTCGGCGATTCCCAGTTGTCCTCCACGAAGCGAATGTCGTGGTCCTTGGCCTGGATCCCCAGGGCCTCAAGCGAAGCCAGGTAGGTCTCCTGGATGCCGTTGGGCGAAGGTTTAATCAACACCTGGTACTGGAAGTAGTGCTGGGCCCGGTTGGGGTTATCGCCATAGCGGCCATCGGTGGGCCGGCGGCAGGGCTCTGGGTAGGCCACCGCCCAGGGCTCCGGGCCAATCGCCCGCAGCACCGTATGGGGGCTCATCGTGCCCGCCCCCTTTTCGGTGTCATAGGGCTGCAGGATCAAACAGCCCTGGTCAGCCCAAAAGCGGTTGAGGGTCTGGATGATGTCCTGGAAATGCACGGCGCGATGCTGGCCTTCTATGCCAGCCATTGTGAGGGCTGGCCGGGGAAAGCCCTAGGCGCAAAACCCATCCTGCGCAGAGCAAAGCTCAAGCCACCAGTTGCAGCAGGCCCATCTGTCCGGCCGCCAGGGGCCGGTGCTTGGCGAAACGGAAACCGGCAGCCCGGGCCAAGGCTTCCTGGCCGGTGGCCGTAGGGAAGCGGGCAATGCTGGCCTCCAGGTAGGCGTAGTGCTCGCCAATGCCAAAGCGCTCTGCCGCCGGCACCACCAGGCGGCGCAGGTACAAGCGCTGAAATGCCGCTGGCCAGGTCTGTTCCGCCCGGTTGAAGTCCAGTACGGCGGCCCTGGCCCCGGGCCGCAGCAACCGGCGCAACTCCTGCAGGCCCGCCGCCGGATCCGCCAGGTTGCGCAGGCCGTAGGCCATCACCGCCCCATCAAAACTGGCATCGGCCAGGCCCGTGGCCAGGGCATCCCCCTGGAGCCAGCCCAGGTCAAGCCAGGGTTGGGCCGCCGCGCGCTGGGCTGCCACCTGCAAGGGCGCCGCGGCCGCATCCAGGCCCAACACAGATCCCCCTGGCCGCAATTTGGCCGCCAACACCAAGGCCAGATCGCCGGTGCCGCAACAAAGATCGAGCAGCCTTTGACCGGGCCTTGGCTGGAGCCAGGCCACCGCCTGCCGTTTCCATAGCCGGTGCAGTCCCAGGCTTAAAAGGTCGTTGAGTTGGTCGTAGCGGGGGGCAATCTGATCAAACAGCTGCTCGACCGCCGCCGGATCACCAGGCCTAAAACTGCCCATCCCAGGGCAAAACGATGGAGTCGAGGCTGATACCGGCCTCCTGCTCAGGGGCGGGCAGGAGGCCGCGGGCTTCCAGCCGATCTGGGCTGGTCAGGGTAAGCACCATCACGGTGGCCAGGCCAACGGCAGCAGAACAGACCATGCAGCCAGCCAGCATCAGGGAAAATTCCTTGCGATCATTGGCGGCCTGCATCAACTGGAGCGCCCAGGCCACCAAAGCCACCACGGCAAGCACCATCGCCAAACCCAAGCCGGTCAGGACGGCGGGCGACAGGGCAATAGATGGCAGGGGAAGGGCGGAAATCTCTAAAAATCCAGTCGTGGCCCCAATGTAACCAAAGTTCACGAGCCAGCGTGAGGGGGGCGAATCGATAGGGGGCGAATAGGCATTGGGCGTATCGGGAGGCCGAGCTCCAGCAGCTCCGCCTTGATCTGCTCCACCGTGAGCACACCATCGTGCAGCAAGGAAGCCAGCAGGGCCGCAGAGGCCTGGCCATCGCCATCGCCCGCACCGAG
This sequence comes from Cyanobium sp. HWJ4-Hawea, assembly GCF_024345815.1. Lineage (NCBI taxonomy): Bacteria > Bacillati > Cyanobacteriota > Cyanophyceae > Synechococcales > Prochlorococcaceae > Cyanobium > Cyanobium sp. HWJ4-Hawea. Next base: position 110,825 of record NZ_JAGQBV010000001.1, read on the forward strand.
GGCCCTGGCGATGTGTTCGATGCAGCCGGCCCCGCCGGAGGCAATCACCGGCACCTCAACGGCCTGGGCAACGGCCCTGGTGAGATTCAGTTCATAGCCCGCCTGGGTGCCATCTCCATCCATCGATGTCAGCAGGATCTCGCCGGCCCCCAGGGCCACCACCTGGCGGGCCCAGGCCAGGGCATCGAGGCCAGTGTTTTCACGGCCACCCTTGACAAACACATCCCAGCCGGGCCCCCTCTCGCCCAGCTCTGCCCCATCCCGGCGGCGGGCATCAATCGCCACCACGATGCACTGGCAACCAAAGCGATCAGCCCCCTGGCGCACCAGCTGGGGATCGCGTACGGCCGAGGAATTGAGGCTGACCTTGTCGGCCCCAGCCCGCAACAGCTCCGTGATGCCCTCCACGCTGCTAATTCCCCCACCCACGGTGAAGGGGATCGTCACCGCTTCAGCGGTGCGACGCACCAAATCCACCAAGGTGGCGCGCCCCTGGTGGCTGGCGGCAATGTCCAAAAACACCAGCTCATCGGCCCCAGCAGCGCTGTAGCGGCAAGCCAACTCCACCGGATCCCCCGCATCGCGCAGGCCCACAAAATTGATTCCCTTCACGACCCGACCATCGGCCACGTCGAGGCAGGGAATGATCCGTTTGGCAACCATGAGCTCACTGTTAGTGTTGCGCCACTTTCCAGTTGCGCCAGCCATGTCCCAGGCTGCCACCACGGGCTCCGTGAATATTGGCTCCAAGGTGCGGATCACCCGGGTTCGGGACCGCATTTCCACCGAGATGGTGGGAGCTCTCCAAGCCGATGCCTCCGGCACCGTGACCGGCTTCCGCACCGTTGATGGCAAGGGCATCGGCGTGGTGGTGATGCTGGCCAACGGACAGCAGGCTTGGTTTTTCGAAGACGAAATCGCCCTCGCCTGAGCCCCAACATTGACCAACAGCCCCAACCCTGAGGCATCGAGCGGCGGCGGTGCCCGCCAACTGCTGGGCATGAAGGGTGCCAGTGGCACCACCAATATCTGGAAGATTCGGCTCCAGCTGATGAAGCCGGTCACCTGGATCCCCCTGATCTGGGGCGTGCTGTGTGGGGCTGCCGCATCCGGCAACTTCCACTGGACTGCCAGTGAAGTGGGCGCCTCAATCGCCTGCATGCTGATGAGTGGCCCCCTGCTGGCGGGCTACACCCAGACCATCAACGACTACTACGACCGCGAAATCGACGCGATCAACGAGCCCTACCGCCCCATTCCCTCGGGGGCGATTCCGCTTTGGCAGGTGAAGCTGCAGATCTGGGTGCTGCTGCTGGCTGGCCTGGGAGTGGCCTTTGGCTTGGATGTCTGGGCCGGCCACAGCAATCCGGTGCTGTTTTGGCTCGCCCTTGGGGGCTCGTTTGTCAGCTTCATCTATTCGGCGCCGCCCCTGAAGCTCAAGCAAAACGGCTGGCTGGGCAACTACGCCCTGGGCGCCAGTTACATCGCCCTGCCCTGGTGGGCCGGCCAGGCCCTATTTGGCCAGCTCACCTGGACCACCGCCCTGCTGACCCTGGCCTATTCCCTGGCCGGGCTAGGCATTGCCGTGGTCAACGATTTCAAGAGCGTGGAAGGCGACCGGGCCCTGGGCCTGCAATCCCTGCCGGTGGCCTTTGGCATCGAGACCGCCAGCTGGATCAGTGCCGGCATGATCGATCTGTTTCAGCTGGCCATGGTGGCCGTACTGATTGCGATCGGCCAGCACTTTGCCGCCGTGCTGCTGGTGCTGCTGATCATTCCCCAAATCACCTTCCAGGACATCTGGCTGCTGCGGGATCCGGTGGCCTTCGACGTGAAATATCAAGCCAGCGCCCAGCCCTTCCTGGTGCTGGGGATGCTGGTGACCGCTTTGGCCATCGGGCACAGCACCCTGGTGGCTTGAGGTGAACCAGCGCAGGCGCCAGCTTGTGCGCAGTGGTCTGCTGGCTGCTGCCATCGGCAGCGGCGTAGCCCTCGGTCAAGCGGCCCTGGTTTCGGGCTTTGATCTGCTGCTTCCCGATGCCCGGGGCATCAGCGCCTTCAACCGCCCCGGCACCCTGACCATCCTCTCGGCCGATGGCCAGGTGGTGCAGAAAATTGGGCCCGCCACCCGCGAAAAGCTCACCGTTGAAGCCATGCCGGCCCTGGTGGAGCAGGCCTTCATTGCGGCGGAAGATCGCCGCTATTATCAGCACGATGGCATCGATCTGGTGGGGATTGGCCGGGCCCTGGTTCGCAACATCACCAGGCACTCCGTGGAGGAGGGCGCCAGCACGATCACCCAGCAGCTGGCCCGCACGGTCTACCTAAGCCAGGACCGCACGATCCTGCGCAAATTTGCGGAAATCGCCCTCGCCGGCAAACTCGAGCGCCAACTGAGCAAAAAGCAGATCCTCACCGAGTACCTCAACGTGGTGTACCTCGGCTCGAGTGCCTACGGGGTGGCGGATGCGGCCTGGATCTACTTCTCCAAAACCCCCAACCAACTGACCCTGCCGGAGGCCGCCCTGATCGCGGGCCTGCCGCCGGCCCCCTCGGTCTATTCACCCCTGGTCACTCCCCATCTGGCCCTGGAACGGCGGGCGATCGTGCTTCGCCGCATGCAGGAAGCCGGCTTTATCAGTGCCGATCAACAGGCAGAGGCCAATGCCACCCCCCTGCAACTGAAACCGGCCGAACCCAAGTATTTCCAGAGCCGCGCTCCCTACTTCACCAGCTGGGTGCAGCAACAACTTTCCACGGTGCTCACTAAAGAACAGCTGGAGGTAGGCGGCCTCACCGTCAAAAGCAGCCTCAACCTGGCCTGGCAGGAGCAGGCCCAAAAGGCGATCGACACCTATGCCCCGGGCGAGATGGAAGGGGCCCTGGTGGCGATGGAACCAGGTACGGGCCTGGTGCGGGCGATGGTGGGTGGCAAGGACTTTGCCAAGAGCCAGTTCAACCGGGCGGCCGACGCCCTGCGTTCCCCTGGCTCCACCTTCAAGTTGTTTGTGTACCTGACCGCCCTCAAAGAGGGGATGAGGCCAGAGCGGATCGTGGTGGATACTCCCCGCTGCTTTGCCGGCTACTGCCCCCGCAACTTTGGCGATCGCTACATGGGATCGATTCCAATGGTGGTGGCTATTCAGAACTCGCTCAACATTGTGGCGGTGGGGCTGCTGCAACAACTGGGCTTCGACAAGGTGATCGAAACCGCCAAGAGTCTTGGCATTGGCACCGTGCGCGAACTTGGGCACTACTACCCCTTGGCGATTGGGGCCTACGAACAAACCCTGCTGGAAATGACCACCGCCTATGCGGCGATCAACAACAGCGGCATCTTCGTAAAAGCAACCCCCTTCGAGGAGGTCTTGGGGCCCAATGGCGAGCTGCTCTGGAGTCGTCGGGTGGATGGCGAACGGGGTCGCCGGGCCGTCGATGGCGACATCGCCAACACCATGCTCTGGATGCTCCAGCAGGTGGTCAAGGGGGGCACGGGGGCCGGTGCCGCCCTACCCAATCGGCCGGTGGCGGGCAAAACAGGCACCTCAGAGGGGGGCCGAGACCTCTGGTTTATCGGCTCCATTCCCCAGCTCACAACGGGCGTTTGGCTGGGATACGACAGCAATCAAACCACCGGCAACACCAGCGTGGTGGCGACCTACGCCTGGCGAGCATTCATGGAGCCGATCACCAAAAACCTGCCCGTTCGCCAGTTCCCACAGCGGCCAGTGCTCCAAACCAGTTACGCCGGCGACAGGAAGAACGTCCGCAAACCCCCAGGAGCTGGAGCAGGAAATGGCTATTGGGCTCCGACCTTGCCAGCGCCAGACCCCACTGCCACCAGTCCAGACAGACTTGCCCCGATTCCGGAGGGCACCCCAACAAATGGCCCACCCCCTGGAGTTTCCAGCCCAGCAGCTCCAGCGGCTGCCACCCCAAACATGCCGCCACCGCCCGTGGCAGCACCACCTACTCCCTAGCCTCCAGCACCCCTGGCGCCTGGAGCAGGGCGGCATAAAAGCCATCGCCACTGGCCTGCTCCCCTAGAGCGGCCTGGCTGCCAGGCCACAGCTGCCAGCTCTCGGCCATTTGCCACTGGGGATGGTCGAGCAAGAAGGCGCCAATCAGCTCGCCATTTTCAGCCGGATGCACCGTGCAGGTGGCATAGACCAACTGGCCGCCTGGCTTGAGCAGGGGCAGGAGCGATTCCAGCAACTGCCGCTGCAATAGACCCAGCTCCTGCACCGTCTCGGGGCTGATCCGCCAGCGGGCATCGGCATGGCGGGCCAGGGTGCCCAGGCCCGAGCAGGGCGCATCCAGCAAGAGCCGATCAAAGCTGGCCAACCATTCGCCCCTGTTAATGGCCAGCTCACTGGCATCGGCGGCCAGGGTGTGAATCGATTTCAGACCTAGCCGGGCGGCATTGATCTCCACCCGCCGCAGGCGGGCAGCGGAGCGATCAATGGCCCACACCTCCCCCTGGTCCCCCATCAATTCGGCCAGGTGGGTGCTTTTGCCGCCGGGGGCGGCGCAGGCATCCAAGATCCGCTCCCCCGGCCTAGGGGCAAGTAGCAAGGCCACCCGCTGGGCGGCCCGATCCTGCACACACCAGTGGCCATCGCCATAGCCCGGCAGGCTGCGCAGATCGCCACTGCGGCCGCTGAGGGCAATCCCCCATGGCAAATCCTCGAGGGGCTGGGCCTCCACCCCCGCCGCCTGCAACGCCGCCAGCAATTCCTCCCGACTGGTGCGCAGGGGATTCACCCGCAAATCAAGGCTGGGGGGTTGGTTGCAGGCCAGCCCAAAGGCTTCCGCCTGCTCGAGCGGCAACCACTGAAACAGCAGCCTGGCCAGCCAGTCGGGCAGGGAATGGCGCAGGCCAAAGGCGGCTAGGGGATCGCTCGGCAGTGCCAGGCCAGCCCAGGGCTCGGGCCCCAGCCCTTCTCGGCGACGCAGGGCTGCCCGCAGCAGTCCATTAGCCACGGGTGCCAGCCGGCCCAGGCCGCCCCGCTTGGCCAATTCCACGGTGGTGCTCACCGCAGCAGAGGCAGGCACCCGGCCACTAAAGAGCAGCTGGTAAAGGCCCAAGTGCAACAACCAGCGCAGTTTTGGTGGTTGCTTAGCGGCGGGCACCTTGCCCAGTAGGTCGAGCCAGGCATCGAGCAGGCGCTGCTGGCGAATCGAGCCATAGGCCAGTTCGGTGGCCAGGGAGCGGTCCACCCCCTCGATCGCCGTGCGCTGCAACTCCCGCTCCAGGGCGACATCGGCATAGGCCCCAGCCCCAACGGCCATCAACACCTGCCAGGCCACCTGGCGCGGCAGCAGACCAATCGGGGCAGGGTTGCTCAACCAAAGGTGCGGCAATGGCCTCCACAGTTAGCGCCCCGCCAATCGAAAGCAAGACAAGGGCGGGGGATCCCATACCCTCATTGCCAAGCACTGCCTTCGGCCCATGCCCCTGCTGCCCCGACGCTTCGAGCGGCTAAAGGCCGTTCTGGATCGGCGCATGGGTGATCTGACCGTGCTGCTGGAGCAGGTCGACAAGCCCCACAACCTCTCGGCAATCCTGCGCAGCTGCGATGCAGTAGGGGTGCTGGAGGCCCATGTGGTGAGCATGGCGGGGCGCACCCCCACCTTCAATTGCACCTCGAAGGGCAGTGAAAAGTGGGTGCCCCTGCACCGCCACCCCAGCACGGCTGAAGCCCTCAGGCAGCTCAAGGCCCAGGGCCTACGGCTCTATGGCACCCACCTTTCCGTAGATGCCATCGACTACCGCGACTGCGACTTCACAGGCCCCACCGCCTTCCTGCTGGGGGCAGAGAAATGGGGCCTCAGCGAAGAAGCGATCGAGCTAGTCGACCAACCAATCGTGATTCCGATGTTGGGCATGGTGCAGTCGCTGAACGTGAGTGTGGCGACCGCCACCCTGCTGTTTGAAGCCCTGCGCCAGCGGCAGGCGGCCGGCAGCCTGCCCAGCCAGGGAGAGGGGGTGGATCCACAGCGCTACGGACGCATGCTGTTCGAGTGGGCCTATCCGGAGGTCGCAGCCTGGTGCAACCGGCAAGGGAGGCCCTACCCGGCCCTAGATGGGGAGGGGGCCATCAGCGAGACGCTGCCCAGGAACGTGCGGCTGCGCCACTGATCGGACCCTGATTTTGGATTCTTATTTTGGACCCTTATTACTGAGCAATTTGCGGCTGGTGGCACTGGGTAGCCAAAGGGCCAGGCCTAGGGCCAACAGCTCCAGGGGGATCTGGTGGCCACCCAGCAGCACTACCAACAGGCCCACACCCGCCAAGATCTTCTGAAAAAACCCCCAGACATCGTCGCGATCGGCGCTGCCTGAAAACCACAGCAGCACTGCGGAAACAAGCAAAACGCCATCGAGCCAAAGGGGCATGGGGCCAGGAGCAAGCCTTAGTTGCGTAATTCTGCCGTGCTCAGCCAGCGTTCCAACCCCTCACCCAAAAACGAAAGTCCGAGCACCAGCACAAACATCGCCAAGCCGGGGTAGAGCGCGGTCCACCAGATGCCCGTGGGCAAGGCGGTAAGGGCCTGCTGCAGATCACCGCCCCACTCGGGGATGGTTTCGGGCAAACCCAGGCCCAAAAAGCCCAGACCCCCCAGCACCAGCACCGCATCGGCCGCGTTGAGGGTGAGCAAGACGGGCACCGAGGTGATCACGTTGCGAAATAGGTAGCGGCGCAGGATCCAGATGGGGCCAGCACCTAAGGATTCGGCCGCCTCCACGTAGAGCTCAGCCTTGACCTGGGCGCTCTGGTTACGCACCACCCGGAAGTATTGGGGGATGTAGACAACGCACAGGGCGGCGGCGGCATTGGGCAGGCCCCGCCCCAGCAGGAAGGCCAACACCACCGAAAGCAGCAGCACCGGCAGGGTGTAGAGGGTGTCCATCAGCAACACCAGCAGCCGATCCACCCAGCCGCCTAGGTAGCCGCTGGCCATGCCCAGGGGCACGCCCACCACCAGGGCCACCACCAGGGCCAACAGCACCACCTGCAAAGCCACCCCACTGCCGGCCAGGGTGCGCACACATACGTCGCGGCCGAGACGGTCGGTGCCGCACCAGTGCTGCCAAGAGGGTGCCGCATAGATCGGGTTCTGCAGACCCGCATTCGGATCCGGCAACCAACCGATATGGACCAATAGGGGGGTCAACACCGCCACAAGGCCATAGGCCACCACAATCAGCACCCCCCAGCGGGCCATGCGGACCGACAGAGCCCGGGGGCGCCCAAGGGCTGCAGCCTTCATTCAAGCCAAATAAGCGTGCAAACCAATTAAGCACAAATCACCCATATGGGTGAGGGGGAAGATAAATAGCCTGATCAGCCTGGGAAAGTCCCCGTGGACATAATCACAGCATCAAACTAACCATGAAGAAACGGATCACAAAATACGGCCTGCCGATCTATCGCGAACAATCCCGCGGACGCAGACGCAATCAAAAGGGCTTCACCCTGGTGGAGCTGATGGTCGTGATTGTGATAGTGGGCATCTTGAGTGCTGTGGCCTTTCCCCAGTTCATGAAGCAAACCAAAAAGGCCATTGCCACGGAGGGGATCATGCAGGCCTCTGCTATCACAAAGCAGGCGGCCAGCTACAACCTGGAAACCCCAATCTCAAGCGCAGATAGCGACTGCTCCGACTACGCCGGAGCCCAACAAAGCGGAGCCAAATTTAGCTATAGCTGCACTGGCTCGGCCACTAGTTTTAGCGTCAAAGCCATCGGCACCTCCGGCAGCAATGCTGCCGGCATTGAAATTAGCCAAACTAGCGACCTAGACACTGGCGTAACAGGCAAACCCGTAACCACAGGAACCTAGGGTCAACAGAAGTAAATCAAACCCCTCGAGCATTTGCCTGGCCGATCAAGCCGGGCACTTTTTATAGTTTTTTAAGCTAGCAAAGTTTAGCCGGGGAAGCCTAACCGGGTGAAGCTGTCATCACTGAGCTGATATTTTGAACCCGGCCATTACCCAGGCCAAAGGATTGAAATAGCCTCACGGCCACCTGCTGGCCCCCTGGATCAAGGCAGGCGGCAAAGCCAGAAGCAAAGGAAGACTGAATTTCCACACCTGCCGGCAGCAGCTCAGCGCAACCCGTCCAGCTTTTCTGGGGCCTGGCCAAACCATCAATAACCACCCGATTCTGGGGATTGGAGCTGGCACTCAATTGACCATATAGGTCGAAGGCTGGGCCGCAGCGCATCAAAACCTGCTGGCGCCAGATTGCACTAGGGGCCACGCCCACGGAGTAACTAATCGAGCGTCCATCGGCCAGGAGCAAATGCAAAACAGGCTGCCTGCCAGCCCAGCCACAGGCGGAAATTTCTGCCGCTGGGGTAGCACTCACCACCAGGGCACGCTCCACATCAGATCGCACCAGCTCCAGCACCCGCCGTTGGTTAGCCCGCTCCGCATGCAACCTGACAAAGCGCTGGCTGTTTTGACCATCGCCTAGCAAGGCCTGCAGCATCGCCCCGCTGAGCAACAGGCCAATCGAGCCGGCCAACATCAACTCCAGCAGGGAGAAACCCTGGCTCCTCTTAAAGCTTTGACTGGATCGAATTGGCATCAGGTTCGATCCGGAAGACAGGCCTCAGGTTTTAGATTTTTGGTGGGATCTGCCCCGTAGCGGCCCAGCCGTACAATTCCAAGGGGCAGGGCTATCACCAAACAGCGTCTGAGCTGGGTTCCGGAGGTCGTGAGCACCACCGTTCCGGCATCAAGCACCAAGCCATTCGGGGTGAAACGCAACACCGCCGGCAAGTTGTGGCTAACAGTCACACCGGCATCATTTCGGCCTGCATCATTTCGACCGGCGTCAGCCACCCCTTCCCCCAAGCCCAACCGGGCGCCCAGGCAGGTGGCCGAACCATCCAGCGGCACTTGCCAACCAGTGGGCCCCAGGCTCAAGCCACAGGGCTCGCCCTTGCGTTGGGCCGCTAAGCGACCCCGTTCGATGCCAATGGCTAGTCGCCGGGTTGAACTCTCAAGCCGCTGGCGGGCCAGCACCTCACCGCCCTGCTGAAAAGAGATGGCCGCAAGTATGGCCACAATGGCGATTACCACAACCAATTCCACGGAGCTAAAACCAGCTCTCGAATTATTTTTCATGGCTGATCAGCTGAAACCAGCTGGCGACAAAGGCCAAAGGCCTGGGCAGACCACTGCCGCTGGCGGATCAAAGGGGAGCCTGGAGAAGGGGAATTCACCCCGTAGCTCAGCACCAACATTTGCCCTGGGAGCACACTAGAAACAGGCAATATCTCCAGGCGCCGGGTTATCTGTGGGGCGAGGGCAACTTCAGGTGATGCCACTGCTTGAGCCATGGCCCTAATTGCATTTTCACAACCGGCAGGGGCAATCAAATCGGCATCCAGGCGCCTAAGCCTGCCCTCACTGCGCTGTAAATCCGCATCAATTTGGACCAGCCAATCCTGCTGCCGCTGGGAACTCTGACTCCATGCCGCAGAGCCATTCCAAACCTGCAGGCTGCTGACGGCTGAAATAGAGAAGATCGTCGCCGCGACCATGGCCTCTGGGAGGTTCAAGAGCCCAGCCCCCGCACCTGGATAACCCGGCCAATAGCCGGATCAAAATCAACTAAATAGGACCGAACAATCGCTGAATCCCTCAACCGCAGGCGCAACTGCCCCTGGCCCTGACCCTGGCCAGCCAAAGACAACTGCTGCCAGCTCACCAACTCCGCCCCACTCCTGGGCGGCAGCAGTTTGGTTGGGTCCTGGGCCATCGGGCATGGCTGGAGCGCCCGCTTGAGCAGGCATAGGCCGGGGCCCTCCAATTGGATGGCGGCCTGTTGGGCAGCAGTAGCGAGCGAATCGAGGCCCTGGCGCTGGCGCCACTGGGCCTGACCAAAGGCCCTGCTCTGCAAAACGACGGTTTGAATTGAAAGGCTGCTGAGCAGAAGCAGCAACGAAACGGCCGAGGCCATCGGCAAGACAAAACCAGCCTCCTGAGCAACCGGTCGCATGGGTAATAGCGGGGAACCTGGCCCTAAGTGTTCCCACCCAGAAAGACGCTGATTCGGAGATCTAGCTACTGATTGAGTTTGAGCACAGCCATGAAGGCCTCCTGGGGTACTTCCACCTTGCCCATGGCCTTCATCCGCTTTTTACCCTTGGCCTGCTTTTGCAACAGCTTTTTCTTACGGGAAATGTCGCCGCCATAGCACTTAGCGAGCACATCCTTACGCATGGCGCTGATGCTTTCGGAGGCAATCACCCGGCTGCCAATGGAGGCCTGAATCGGAATCTTGAACTGCTGGCGAGGAATCAGTTCCTTGAGCTTTTCGACCAGGCCCTTGCCCACGTTGTAGGCCTTATCGCGGTGCACAATGGTGGTGAGGGGATCGGCCTTTTCCGCATTGATCAACACGTCAAGGCGCACCAGTTCATTTTTGCGATAACCAATCAGGCTATATTCCATGGATGCATAGCCCTTGGTACGGCTCTTCATCTGGTCAAAGAAATCGGTTACCACTTCTGCCAGGGGCATCTCATAGTGGAGGGTCACCCGGTCGGTGGTGATGTATTTCATGTCGATAAACTCACCGCGCCGCTCCTGGCACAATTCCATCAGGGCGCCGTTGTAGGTATTGGGGGTATAAATCTCGAGCTTTACGTAGGGCTCCTCTATCGATTCACGCTTTTGGGGATCGGGGAGGGTGGCCGGGTTGTCCACCATCAGGGTGGAGCCATCGAGCATGTTGACCTGATAAATCACAGACGGAGCCGTGACGATTAGGTCGAGGTTGTATTCACGTTCAAGCCGCTCCTGCACAATCTCCATGTGCAATAGGCCCAGGAAACCGCAGCGGAAGCCGAATCCCATGGCGCTGCTGGTTTCAGGCTCATACTTGAGTGCCGCATCGGAGAGCTGCAACTTATCTAGGGCTTCGCGCAGATCGGGGTATTGGTCTGCATCGGTGGGGAACAGGCCGCAGAACACCATCGGCTTTGCCTCGGTATAACCAGGCAAAGGCTCGCTGGCGGGATTGGCGGCGAGGGTGATCGTGTCGCCGACCCGGGCATCGGCCACGGCCTTGATCGAGGCGGCCATATAGCCCACCTCCCCAGCATGGAGGGAATCCACCTGGCGCTGATCGGGCGCCATCACCCCCACCTCATCGGGCTCGTAGCACTTCTTGCTCGCCATCAACAAGACTTTGTCGCGCTTGCTGATGGAGCCAGAAATCACCCTGAAATAGACAATTACGCCCCGGTAGGGGTCGTAATAGGAGTCGAAAATCAAGGCCCTGAGGGGCTCTGAAAGCTTGTCGGGGGGAGGGGGTACCCGATCCACCACTGCCTGGAGGATATCTGCCACACCTAGGCCGGTTTTGGCTGAACAATGGATCGCATTGCTGCAATCGAGGCCAATGATTGCCTCAATTTCTTCGGCGATCCTTTCGGCATCAGCCCCGGGTAGGTCGATCTTGTTGAGCACCGGAATGATCTCCAGATCGTTTTCCAGCGCCAGGTACACATTGGCCAAGGTTTGGGCCTCAACTCCCTGGCTGGCATCCACCACCAACAGGGCGCCTTCGCAAGCCTGCAGGGAGCGACTCACCTCATAGGAGAAGTCGACGTGACCGGGGGTGTCGATCAGGTTGAGGATGTACTGCTGACCATCGGCGGCGGTGTATTCCATCCGCGCCGCCTGGAGCTTGATCGTGATGCCGCGTTCCCGTTCCAGCTCCATGTTGTCGAGGAACTGCTCCTGCATGTCCCTGGCTGCGACAGTGCCCGTTTCCTGCAACAGCCGATCGGCCAGGGTCGATTTCCCATGGTCGATGTGGGCAATGATGCAGAAATTGCGTATCCGTGAAACGGGGACATCGGTCATGGCCTGATCCTAAGGAGCCAGGCCAACTCCCTAAGCTGGATTCAGTAATTAGGCGCAGCCATGACCACCGAAACCGCCAACGCCGATCCTGTGGCCGATCCCCGGGCCCTCACCCTGGAAAACGTGGAGCGAGCCCTCGATGAACTGCGCCCCTACTTGATGGCCGATGGCGGCAACGTGGAGGTGGTGGAAATTGATGGCCCGATCGTCAAGGTGCGGCTCCAGGGCGCCTGCGGCTCCTGCCCCAGCAGCACCATGACCCTAAAGATGGGCATCGAGCGCAAACTGCGCGAGGCCATTCCCGAAGTAGACGAAGTTGTGCAGGTGCTCTGAGGCCAGTCCAACGGCTCTGAACCAGAGCCAGCGGCTTTAGCTCTGCTCGTAGGCTCGGCCCACTTGCCCAAAGACCGTGCTGGATCAGCGCCTGCTGCGCGAAAACCCTGAGCTGATGCGCCAGCAGCTCAGTCGCCGGGGCATGGAGCTGGACCTAACCAAACTCCAGCTAATCGCCCAGCAGGAACGGGACCTGGAGGAACAGCGCAGCAATCTCCAGGCCGAGGGCAACCGCGTCGGCAAGGAGGTGGGCGGCCTGATCAAATCCGGAGAAGCCCCCAACAGCCCTGGGGTGCAGGTCCTGCGCGATCGGGGCAATCACATCAAGCAGCAGGTGGCGGTGCTGGAGGAGGAGGAGAAGGCGCTGCAGACCAAGTTGCGTGAGCAGCTGGCGGCGCTGCCGAACCTGCCCTCCGCCGATGCCCCCGATGGCAAGAGCGAAGCCGACAACATCGAAATCAAGTGCTGGGGCAGCCCGCGCCAGGCCGCTGAAGGCGAAACCCTTGAGGAGCACTGGCAGATTGCCGAGAGGCTCGAACTGTTTGAAACCGAGCGGTCGGTGCGGATCGCCCAGAGCCGCTTTGTGACCCTGCTGGGCCAGGGCGCAAAGCTGGAGCGCAGCCTGATCAGCTTCATGCTCGATCTCCATGGCGGCAAGGGTTACCGCGAGGTGCTGCCCCCAATCCTGGTGAATTCAGCCAGCCTTACCGGCTCGGGCCAGCTGCCGAAATTTGCCGAGGAGAGCTTTCGTTGCGCCGACGACGACCTCTGGCTCACCCCCACCGCCGAGGTGCCCGTGACCTCATTACACCGCGATGAGGTAATCCCGGCCGACCAGTTGCCGATCAAGTACGTGGCCTATACCCCCTGCTTCCGCCGCGAAGCGGGCAGCTACGGCCGCGATACCCGGGGTTTGATCAGGCTGCACCAGTTCAACAAGGTGGAGCTCTATTGGTTCTGCCACCCAGACCACTCCGCCGCGGCCCACCAACAGATCACCGCCGATGCGGAAGCGGTGCTCGAGGCCCTCGAGTTGCCATACCGCAAGATCGAGCTCTGCACCGGCGACATGGGCTTTTCCGCCGCCCGCACCTACGACCTGGAGGTCTGGCTGCCGGGCGCCGGCGCCTACCGGGAGATTTCCAGCTGCAGTATCTGCGGTGATTTCCAGGCGCGCCGCTCTGCCATTCGCCTCAAGGAAGCCAAGGGCACCCAACTGGTGCACACCCTCAATGGCAGTGGGCTAGCGGTGGGGCGCACCATGGCGGCCCTGCTGGAAAACGGTCAGCAAGGCGATGGCAGCGTGCTGCTGCCCAAGGCCCTGGTGCCCTACTTCGGCAGCGATCGGATCAGCGCGGGTTAGTAGTGATGTCGCAGCTGGGCGATCAGCAGGCTTGCCTGCTCCAGCCGGTAAACAATCCGGTGTTCGTCATCGATGCGCCTTGACCAATAGCCCGCCAGGGCGTGGCGCAAGGGCTCAGGCTTGCCAATGCCCCGGAAAGGATCACGCTGGATCTCACCAATCAGCCGGTTGATGCGCTGAAGCATCTTGCGGTCATGCTGTTGCCAGTGGAGATAGTCCTGCCAGGCCTCTTCCGAGAAGATCAGTCGCACGGCAGCAGCGCATGGTCTTCCCCACCGCCACTGTTCAGGCTGGCGATCGAGCTCAGCAGGCGCTGGGCATTGGCGGGACTACGCAACAGGTAGGTGGTTTCTTCCATGGCCCTGTAGTCCTCAAGCGACAACATCACCACAGCTGGCTCTCCCCGGCGCGTGATCACCACCGGTTCGTGGTCTTCGCAGACCTTGTTCATGGTGCCCGCTAGCTGGGCCCTGGCCATGGAGTAAGAGATCGCGTTCATCGGCCGCCATCGGTACGTCTAATTGTACGTACTGATGGCGGGTCAAACCGAGCACAATGACCTAATTCTGAGCAGGGCCTGGATGGGCGTTCTGACGGCACTGGCGATCCTGGCGGGGCTGATCGTGGTGCACGAGGCGGGCCACTTCTTTGCCGCCACCTGGCAGGGAATCCGCGTCAGCAGCTTTTCGATTGGCTTTGGTCCGGTGTTGCTGGAGCGCCAGCGGCGCGGGGTGCAATTCGCCCTGCGGGCCATTCCGCTGGGGGGGTTTGTGGCCTTCCCCGACGACGACGACGAAAGCGATATCCCCAAAGACGACCCCAACCTGCTCAGCAATCGCCCCCTGCATCAGCGGGCCCTGGTGATTGCCGCCGGCGTAATGGCCAACTTTTTGTTGGCCTGGCTGGTGCTGGTGGCCCAGGGCTATGTGGTGGGCATTCCGGCGGGCTTCAGTGCGGCACCCGGGGTGCTGGTGGCGGCGGTGCAACCCAACCAAGCCGCGGCCCTAGCTGGACTAAAGCCGGGCGATCGGATCATTTCCCTGGCCGGCCAGCCGATTGGCGGCGGCCAGGAGGCCGTGGCCGAGCTGGTGAAAACAATCCAAGGGGCCCCCAGTCGCACCCTGCCCCTGGTGGCAGAGCGGCAGGGCCAAAAGGTGAAGCTCAAACTCAAGCCCAGCGACCTGGGCGGCCTGGGCCGGATCGGCGCCCAACTCCAGCCCAATGGCACCGAAGCCTTCCGCAGGCCAAAGGGTCCCCTGGAACCCATTCGCCAGGCCGACCACGACTTCGCCCTCCTGACCAAGCGCACGATCGCCGGCTTTGGCACCCTGGCCACCCATTTCGGTGAAACCGCCGGCCAGGTTTCCGGGCCGGTGAAGATCGTGGAGATGGGAGCAACCCTGGCCAAGCAGGGGGGCGGCAGCCTGTTTTTGTTTGCCGCCTTGATTTCAATCAACCTGGCCGTTCTCAACTCCCTGCCCCTACCCCTGCTTGATGGCGGGCAATTTGTGCTGCTGCTGCTTGAGGGGGTGCGCGGCAGGCCGATCCCGGCCAGGTTCCAGATGGCCTTCATGCAATCGGGTTTTGTGCTGCTGGTGGGGCTGAGCGTGGTGCTGATCGTCAAAGACACCTCCCAACTGCCCCTGGTGCAGCAACTGCTGGGCCATTGACTAAGCAGCCCGCCAAAGCCCAGCAGCCCGCCAAAGCCCAGCGGCCGGCCCGCTTCGCCTCGGCCAAGGTGCGGGCCCCCCAGTTACTGGACCGGCTGGGGGAGCTCTATCCCGAGGCCACCTGCTCCCTCGATTGGCGCACCCCCTACGAGTTGCTGGTGGCCACCATGCTCTCGGCCCAGTGCACCGATGAGCGGGTCAACAAGGTGACCCCCGCCCTGTTTGAACGCTTTCCCGATGCCGCGGCGGCGGCGGCGGTCGAGCCGGCCGAAGTGGAGCCCTACGTGCAATCGACGGGCTTCTTTCGCAACAAGGCCAAGGCCATCGTGGGCAGCTCCAGGTTGCTGATGGAGCTCCATGGCGGCGAAGTTCCCCAAACCATGGAGGAGTTGCTGGTGCTGCCTGGGGTGGCCCGCAAAACCGCCTCCGTGGTGCTGGCCTGGTGCTTTGGCATCAATGCCGGCGTCACCGTCGACACCCACGTCAGCCGCCTGAGCCAGAGGCTGGGCCTCAGCAAAAAAAGGGAGCCGCGACAGATCGAGCCTGACCTAATGAAGCTGGTGCCCCAAGAGGAATGGCAGAACCTCTCGATCCGGCTGATCTTCCATGGCCGGGCAATTTGCACGGCCCGCAGGGCCCAATGCGGAATCTGCCCCGTGCAAGACCTCTGCCTGATGGGGCGCCGCATCGCAAGCTAAGCTGGACCATCGTGTTCCGATAGTTACGCAGCTCGCATGGCGAAGAAGTCGATGATTGCGCGCGATGTAAAGCGCAAAAAAATGGTTGTTCGCTTCGCCGCCAAGCGCGCTGCCCTAATGGCGGCTTTTGATGCCGCATCCGATCCGATGGAGCGCCTGGAGATCCACCGCAAGATTCAGAACCTGCCCCGCAACAGCGCCCCCAGCCGCGTGCGCAACCGCTGCTGGGCCACCGGCAAGCCCCGGGGTGTGTACCGCGATTTCGGCCTTTGCCGCAACCAACTGCGGGAGCGGGCCCACAAGGGCGAGCTGCCCGGCGTGGTCAAGTCCAGCTGGTAACTCAAATCCAGCTATTTCAGGCTTATCGCTAAGCCAGCAAATACCAGGGGCGCCACGGGGCGCCTTTTTTTGTGCGCACCCTTATTTGGTCGCCTTTATTGCGACCCACTAACAGCCCGCGCGAAGTGCGAGAATGGTTTCTGACAACAAAAGGACATACGCCCAAGTGCAAGGACATACTCAGTCGATCTCCTTCGATGGTCGGGAGATCCGGCTGACCACCGGTCGGTTCGCCCCCCAAGCAGGGGGTTCGGTGATGGTTGAGTGCGGAGATACCTCTGTTCTGGTCACCGCCACCCGTTCCGGTGGTCGCGAAGGAATCGATTTCCTGCCCCTGATGTGCGACTACGAGGAGCGGCTGTACGCCGCCGGTCGCATTCCCGGCAGCTTTTTCCGCAGGGAAGCTCGTCCCCCCGAGCGGGCGATCCTCACCTGCCGCCTGATCGATCGGCCGATGCGGCCGCTGTTCCCCAGCTGGATGCGCGACGACATCCAAATCGTGGCCACCTGCCTTTCCCTCGACGAGCGAGTTCCGCCCGACGTATTGGCAGTAACCGGTGCCTCGATGGCAACCCTGCTGGCCAAGATCCCCTTCTACGGCCCCATGGCAGCCGTGCGGGTGGGGCTTCTGGGCGACGACTTCGTGCTCAATCCCAGTTTCCGGGAAGTGGAGCGCAGCGAGCTCGACCTGGTGGTGGCTGGCACCCCGGCCGGAGTGATCATGGTGGAGGCCGGCGCCAACCAGCTTCCCGAACAGGATGTGATCGAAGCGATCGACTTCGGCTACGAGGCCGTCGGCGAACTGATCAAGGCCCAGCAAAACCTGCTGAAGGAGCTGGGTATTGAGCAGGTGATTCCGGAGGCCAAAAAGGAAGACACCACCCTGCCCAGCTACCTGGATAAGGAATGCGGCAAGGCAATCGGTGAAGTGCTCAAGCAGTTCAGCCAAACCAAGATCGAGCGCGACGAAAAGCTCGATGCAATTAAGGCCCAGGTGGGCGAAAAGATTGCCGCCCTCAAGGAAGGCGACGCCATCAAGGTGGCCGTAAGCAGCAACAACAAGGCGCTCGGCAACAACTACAAGAGCCTCACCAAGAAGCTCATGCGCGAGCAGATCATCAAGGACGGCAAGCGCGTGGATGGCCGCAACCTCGATGAGGTGCGTCCGATCAGTGCGGCAGCTGGCGTTCTGCCCAAGCGGGTTCACGGTTCGGCCCTGTTCCAGCGCGGCCTTACCCAGGTGCTTTCCTGCGCCACCCTCGGCACCCCCAGTGATGCCCAGGAAATGGACGACCTAAACCCGATCACCGAGAAGAACTACCTCCACCACTACAACTTCCCCCCCTATTCCACGGGCGAAACCAAGCCGATGCGCTCCCCCGGTCGGCGGGAGATTGGCCACGGCGCCCTGGCTGAGCGGGCAATTGTGCCAGTGCTGCCGAATAAGGAGTCTTTCCCCTACGTGCTGCGGGTGGTTTCGGAGTGCCTGAGCTCCAATGGCTCCACCTCGATGGGCTCGGTGTGCGGCAGCACCCTGGCCCTGATGGATGCGGGCGTACCCCTGAAGGCGCCGGTAAGCGGCGCCGCCATGGGCCTGATCAAGGAGGGCGAGGAGGTGCGGATCCTCACCGACATCCAGGGGATCGAAGATTTCCTTGGCGACATGGACTTCAAGGTGGCCGGCACCGAAAAGGGCATCACCGCCCTGCAGATGGACATGAAGATCACCGGTCTGGAGATGAAGACCATTGCCGAGGCGATCAACCAGGCCCGTCCGGCCCGGCTGCACATCCTCGAGAAGATGCTCGAGGCGATCGATAAGCCCCGCGACACCATGTCGCCCCATGCCCCCCGCCTGCTCAGCTTCCGGATCGATCCAGAACTGATCGGCACGGTGATCGGCCCCGGCGGCCGCACCATCAAGGGCATCACCGAGCGCACTAACACCAAGATCGACATCGAAGATGGCGGCATCGTCACGATCGCCAGCCACGATGGCGCCGCCGCCGAAGAGGCCCAGCGGATCATCGAGGGCCTGACCCGTCGCATCAGCGAAGGGGAAGTGTTCCAGGGTGCCGTTACCCGGGTAATTCCGATTGGTGCCTTCGTGGAAATCCTGCCCGGGAAGGAGGGGATGATCCACATCTCCCAGCTCTCGGAAGCTCGGGTGGAGAAGGTGGAAGACGTGGTCAACGTCGGCGACCAGGTGACGGTGCGGGTGCGCGAAATCGACAACCGCGGCCGCATCAACCTGACCCTGCGGGGCGTGCCCCAGGCCGACGCCCCAGAGCCTGCCTAGACCGGGAAGCTCGGGTCGATTTGGGCTATGGCTTCTGCTGCGCGACCGCAAAGGTCGCCGTGGCTGAAGCCGTGGCTGGCGATCAGGCAACCTGCCTGGCGCACATCGCCCGTGTTGTAGGCCAGCGGCCGACCATCGGCATGGCTGAAGCAACCACCGGCGGCCCGCAGCACCGCCTCTGGAGCGGCCATGTCCCAATCCTTGGGTGCGCTATTGCCAGAGAGAGAGATGTAGAGGTCGGTCTCGCCCCGCAGGATCGTGGCCACCTTGCCGCCCACACTGCCGATTGCCTTGGTGTCGCCGAGGGCCAGGGCCTCTAGCAGCTGCTCGAGGCGCCCGTCGCGGTGGTTGCGGCTGGCCACCAGCACCAGCTCCGCCAGGGGCCGCCGGCTACTGAAACGCACCGGAGTGCGCTCGGCTGCGCGGTTTTCACACCAGGCCTCGCCGGCCGAACCAGCCAGTCCGGGCAGCACCCCCAGCCAGAGTTCTTCGAGTTCCGGCAGCAGCACCACCCCCAGCACCGGCTGATTGCGGTGCACCAGGGCCAAGTGCACGGCGTATTCACCGGTGCCCTGGAGGAAGTCCTTGGTGCCATCGAGGGGATCGAGGATCCATAGCCATTCAGCATCTAGTGGCTCACCTTCCGTGAGCTGTACCTTGGCGGTTTCCTCGCTCAGCACGGTCCAGTGGGCAGCGGGGAAGGCCGCCTGCAGACCATCGAGCAGCCACTGGTTCACCGCCAGATCGGCGGCAGAGACTGGCCCCTCGCCACCCTCCTCCACGCTTAGGGCCCCGGGGAAGCCATGGGGTGGCTGCTCGCCGCGGCCATAGGCCAGCAGGATGTCGGCAGCGCCCCAGCTGAGCTGGCGCAGCTCCTGCAGCAGGTTTTCAAGGCTGATGCCCGATGGCAGGGCGAGGGGAGCCGGCATCATGGGGTGGCAGGGATCAGCATTGTGCAGGAGCCCGCCCCCAGCAGAGCCCGCCAGTAGCAGTGCAAGCCCCAGAACCAGCTCCCGGTGTTCTTTATCTGGTGGGCACGCCGATCGGCAACCTGGCCGACCTATCCCCCCGGGCCCGGGTGGTGCTGAGCGGTGTGCAGCGCATTGCCTGCGAAGACACCCGTCACAGCGGGCTGCTGTTGCACCAGCTGGGGTTGCGGCAAAAGGACCAGGGTCCGCGGCTGGTCAGTTTCCACGCCCACAACCAAAGCGCCCGCATACCGGAATTGCTTGGGGCCCTGGAGGCAGGCGAAGCCATTGCCCTGATCAGTGATGCGGGTTTACCGGGAATCTCCGATCCGGGCGAGGTGCTGGTGGCGGCCGCCCGCGCCGCCGGCCATGGGGTGATTTGCGTTCCTGGCCCCAGCGCGGTGACCACGGCGTTGGTGAGCAGCGGCTTGCCCTGCGGGCGCTTTTGTTTTGAAGGTTTCCTGCCGCCCAAAACAAACCAACGGCGCCAACGGCTGCAGGAACTGGCCCGGGAGGAGCGCACCATGGTGCTGTTTGAGGCACCCCACCGGCTAGTCGATCTCCTGGAAGATCTCCTGGCAGTACTGGGTGATCGACCGCTGCAGGTGGCCCGGGAACTCACCAAAAAGCACGAAGAACAGGTGGGGCCCAGCGTGGCCGTTGCCCTGGCCCACTTCCGCGCCAAGGCACCGCTGGGGGAATGCACCCTGGTGCTGGGGGG